>CAZDSL010000090.1:0-9649 GCA_964507655.1 uncultured Mycobacteriaceae bacterium
CGCTGGCGGCCGCCGGCTGCGGCTCGGACGACGGCGGCTCCTCCTCCGCCACCACCACGCCCGCCACCACCACCGCGGCGGCCGACACGGGCGCGCCCGGCGGCGCCGCGGACGCGAGCGGGCTCACCGCCGCCGACAAGAGCGCCATCACCTCCGCGTACGAGACCTTCTTCGCGGGCAAGTCCGACGCCGACACGAAGCTCGGCGTCATCGAAGACCCGGACCGCTTCGCCGACACCATCAAGGCGCAGGCGAGCTCGGGGCTGGCGGAGTCCACGTCGGTCACGGTGTCGAGCATGGATCTGGTCAGCCCCGGCCGCGCCGCGGTGACCTACACGATCCTCATGAACAACGAGCCGGTGCTGCCCGACCAAACGGGCTACGCCGTGCAGGTCGACGGCGCGTGGAAGGTCTCGGCCTCCTCGTTCTGCGGGCTGCTCACGCTGGAGAACGGCGGCACGCCCCCGGCCGAGTGCGCTGCCGTGGGCTCCGGCGGCGGCGCGGCCGCGACCACCCCCGCCCCGGCCTCGCCGACGGACTGAGCGGCGGCCCGTGCACACGGCGACGGGAGCGCCGGCGGACGTCGGCACGCGCCCGCAGAAGGTCGCGCTGGCGACGGTCTGCGCCGTCCTGTTCCTCACCTTCCTCGACACCACCATCGTCTCGGTGGCGCTGGGCGACGTGCAGTCCGACCTGCACGCCGGGGTGATCTCGCTGCAATGGGTGGTCAACGCCTACACGCTCGTCTTCGCCAGCCTCATGCTCACCGCGGGCTCGCTGGGCGACAGGTTCGGCCGCAAGCGGATCATGGTCGCCGGCATGGTGGTGTTCTGCGGGGGGTCGCTGATGGCGGCGCTCGCGCCCAGCGTCGCGTGGCTCATCGCCGGCCGCGCGGTGATGGGGGTGGGCGCGGCCGCCTCCGAGCCCGGCACGCTCTCGGTGATCCGGCACGTGTTCCCGGGGCAGCGCAGCCGCGCCCGGGCCATCGGCGTGTGGGCCGCCGTGTCGGGCGTGGCGCTGGCGCTCGGCCCCGTGGCGGGCGGGCTGCTGGTGGGGGCGTTCTCGTGGCGCGCCATCTTCTGGTTCAACGTCATCCTCGGGGTGGTGCTGGTGGGGGCGGCGCTGGCGGCGGTGCCCGAGAGCCGCGATCCGCAGCAGGGGCGCATCGACCTGCCGGGGTTCGTCTTCGGCGCCACCTTCCTGGCGTGCGTCATCTACGCGGGGATCGCGGGCGAGGAGGTGGGCTACACGGCCGGCAACGTGCTCACGCTGTTCGCGGTGGGCGCGGTGGCACTGGTCGCGTTCATCGTGGTGGAGCTGCGCGCCGCGAACCCCATGTTCGACTTCCGCTACCTGCGCATCCCGATCGTCGGCAGCGCGCTCACGGTGGCGTTCGCCATCTACTTCGGGATCTTCTCCATCTTCTTCTTCTCCGCGCTGTACCTGCAGGAGGTGGTGGGCTATTCCGCCTGGCGCACCGCGGCGGTGTTCGCGCCGATGGCGGTGTCGATCGTGGTGGGCTCGCTGCTGTCGGGCGCCTGGGTGGCGCGCACCGCCGCGAGCGTGCCCATGATCGTCGGCTGCCTGCTGGCGGGCGGGGGCATCCTGCTCGCGCGGCCGCTGCTGCACCAGGACGCCGACTTCACCGCCCTGTCCGTGGCGCTGATGCTCGCGGGCGTGGGTTTCGGCATCGCCGTGGTGCCGCTCACCTCCGCGGTGCTCTCCGGGGTGCCGGGCGAGCACTCGGGCATGGCGGCCGCCGCGACCAACACGATGCGGCAGGTGGGGGCCGTCATCGGCGTGGCCGCGCTGGGGGCGCTCGTCAACGCCAACCTCACCGACGGCCTCAAGTCGCGCCTGCGCGAGCTCGACATCCCGCCCACGTTCGATTCGATCATCATCAACGGCATCGAAACGGGCAAGGTGCCGCAGGGCGCGGGCGGGACGCAGGGCTACGAGCAGACGTACGGGTCGATCGTCGCCAAGGTCATCCAGGCCACCTACGACGCCTTCCACGCCGGCCTGGAGACTGCGCTGCTGGTGTCGGGACTGCTCATCTTCCTCGCGGCCCTGGTGGTGGCCGTGGGGATGGCCCGGCAGGCCGCCCGCCGGCGCTCCGCGACCCGTCCGCCGGAGGCGCCCGCGGGCACCTTGTGACCGAGGTGACAGGGCCGTCGGGGGCTGCCGCTACTATGTTGCCGGGTCACGGGGCCGCCCCGGGGCACGACCGACGATGACGCGGGCGAGGTTCCACGCGGACGAGGCGAAAACATCGGCGGTCCGGTCGAGTCGGGGCCGGTGCCGTGCGCGGAAGGACGATCAATGGCTGGGGGCAGGCACCATGCTGCCAAGGAATCGGGGGGAGTGCTGCGCTACGCGGCGCTGGCGCTGATCGCGGTGGTCGTGGTCGTGGCGGGCATCATCGTCTTCCAGGTGGTGCGCAGCGGCTGCTCGTCCACGTCGACGGTCGCCGTCGACGTCGACCCGGCGCTCGCCCCCGCGGTGCAGGACGCCGTCGCGGCGGTGCCCGCCGAGGACCGCGGCTGCACCGACTTCACCGTCACGGCGCGCGCCAGCGCCACCACCGTGAACGCGCTCATGCACGGGTCCGAGGGCCCCGCGCTGTGGATCCCCGAATCGGCGCGCTGGGTGAGCAAGGCCAACGCCGCGCTCGACGTCCCCGTCACCGTGCACACGCCCTCGGTGGCCTCGTCGCCGGTGGTGGTGGCGGGTTCGGCCGGCGCGCTCCCGTCCGCCGCGGCGTGGACCGACGTGCTGCGCACGCCCGGCATGCGCCTCGGCAACCCGCAGACCAGCGCCGTGGCGGAGGCGCCCATCCTCGCCGCGGTGGCCGAGCAGCAGGCCTCGGGCACCGACCAGGCCGCGGCCGAGCAGGCGATGGTGGCGGCCGCGCAGGCCCAGAGCATGCAGATGAGCAACGACGCGCAGTCCTCGCCCGACGGCGCCGTCGACCCGGCCACCGTGCTGCAGTCCAGCGGCGGGCCGGCCGTCGTCACCGAGCAGCAGGCCGTCTCGCTGGGAGCCGGGTTCGCCACGGCGGTGCCGCAGTCCGGCACCGTCTTCATGGACTACCCGCTGGTGGTGGCCGCACGCGGCGAGGCGCAGGACTCCGCCTCCTCGGCGGCCGACGCGCTCGCCTCCGTGCTGTCGTCCGATGCCGGGACCGAGGCGCTCGAGGCGCACCACTTCCGCGTCGCGGGCGCCCCGCTGCCCGACGGCGCGGGGGTGGGGGCCGTGCCCTCGCTGCCGATCCCCGATCCGGCCGCCGCCGAGGCCGCGCTGAAGAAGTGGAACGTGCTCGCCGTCCCCACGCGCAGCCTCGTGGTGTTCGACGTGTCCGGCTCGATGTCGTACGTGGCCGACGCCGACAACAGCCGCATGCAGCTCACGCAGAAGGCCGCGCACATCGGCGAGAGCCTGTTCCCCGACAACGCCCAGCTCGGCGTGTGGGCGTTCTCGCAAGGCCTCGACGGCCCGCAGCGCGATTACCGCGAGCTGGTGCCGATCCGCCGGCTCGACGCGCCGGCCGGGTCCGGCACCCAGCGCCAGGCGGTGAGCGGCGCGGTCGATTCGCTCGGCGGGCTCGTCGGCGGCGGCACGGGGCTCTACGACACCATCAGCGCCGCCTACCATCAGGTGCAGTCCACCTATGACCCCAACGCGGTGAACTCGGTGATCATCCTCACCGACGGCGAGAACGAAGACCCGATGAGCCTCACCAAGCAGCAGCTCCTGCAGCAGCTGCACGACGACGCCGACCCGGCCCGCCCGGTGCTCATCGTCACCATCGGCATCACCGACGACGCGGACGCCGCGGTGCTCCAGGAGATCTCCGACGCCACCGGCGGCTCGAGCTACCTGGCCCGCAACCCGGCGGACATCCCGCAGGTGTTCGCGAAGGCGATAGCGCAGCGCGGCAAGTGACCCCCACGACGGTCCCCGTGCCGCCGGGCCTGCACGGCCGGTGGCGGCAGGGGGCCGGGCTGCTCGTGTGGAGCGCCGAGCAGGGGCGCGTGCGGTTCCTCGCCCGCGCCCTGGGCAGGCGCTCCCCGCGGCACACCGTGGAGTCGGCCGACGGTGCCGCGGCCGAGGCGCTCGCGTTCGCGCCCGCGGCGGCCGCACGCTTCTTGGCCCCGCCGGAGCGCGGCGGCGGCGATGCCGGCGGCGAAGGCCGGTGGGGCATGGACGAAGGCCAGTGGGGCACAGACCTCGCCTACCTGGCGGCGGTCGTCGAGGGGCTGCACCGCTGGGCGGCGGCGGGGCTGGTCGCGCCCGAACTGCGCCGGATCGACGACGAGTGGTGGCCTCGCTGGTCGCTGCTGTGGACGCCGGCGCAGCGCGCGTGGCGGGCCGAGTGGCTCGCGGCCATGCCGCCGGCCGTGCACGGTGCCGAGGCGGCGGCCCCCGCCGTGTTCGACGACTTCCTCGAAGCCATGACCGACGCCGTGGTGCGCGTGCGGCTCGGCGAGCCGGCGCCGGCGCCGCAGCACCCGCTCCTCGCGGCGCTGGCGGAGGGCGCGCCGGTGCAGCGGCACGGCGCCGCGGCCTCCGGCCGTCTGGCGGCGTGGCAGGAGGGCGCGCACTCGGGCGAGACGGCCATGGTGCTGCGCCTGCTCGAACCCGACGACGACGCCGCGCCCGCCTCCGACGCCGACGCGCTGTGGCGGCTGCAGGTGTGCGTGCGCTCCGAGGGCGCCGCGCCGGTGCCGCTCTCGCTGACCCGCGACGACCGCCACGCCATCGCGGTGTGCCTGGCCGGCGTCGAGACGGCGATGCGCGCCTACCCGCTGCTGCGCGAGCTGCCGCGCGATCCCGACTCGCTCGACCTGCTCCTGCCCGAGGCGGCCGTCTCGGATCTGATCCGGCACGGCGCCCGCGCCCTGTCGGACGCCGCCGTCGCGGTGCTGCTGCCGCGCGCGTGGCGGGTGGCCGAGCCGGTGCTGCGGGTGCGGGTGACCTCGCCCGACCTGCCCGCGGCGCCCGGCGAGTCGCGCACGGGGCTCGACCAGCTCGTCCAGTACGACATGGAGGTCGCGCTGGGCGACACGGTCCTCGCGCCGGGGGAGCTCGACGAACTGGTGCGCCGCCAGTCCGGGCTGGTCAAGCTGCGCGGCGAGTGGCTGCACGCCGACGCGCGCGCGCTGGCCGCCGCGGCCCGCTACCTGTCGGCCCGGCGCGGCGACCCGGCTACCCTGGCGGCGCTGCTGCGGTCGCTGGCCACCGAGCCGCCGCCGGTGCCGTTGGGCTCGGTGTCGGCCACCGGGTGGGTCTCGGCGCTGTTCGGCGCCGAGTCGCGCGCCGACAGGGAGGTGCCCCCGCCGCGCGGGCTCCGCGCGACCCTGCGCGAATACCAGCTGCGCGGGCTCGCCTGGCTGGCGTACATGGCCGACCTGGGCGTGGGCGCGGTGCTCGCCGACGACATGGGCCTGGGCAAGACGATCCAGGTGCTGGCGCTGGAGCTGCACGCCCGCGAGCACGGCGCCACCTGGCCCACGCTGGTGGTGTGCCCCATGTCGGTGGTGGGCAACTGGGCGCGCGAGACGGAGCGGTTCGCGCCCGGGCTGCGCGTGCACGTGCACCACGGCCCCGACCGCCCCCGCGGCGACGACCTGGCGCGGCGCGCCGCCGGAGCCGACCTCATCCTCACCACCTATGCGCTGCTCGCCCGCGACATCGACGACCTGCGCGCGCTGCACCTGGAGCGGGTGGTGCTCGATGAGGCGCAGCACGTGAAGAACGAGCGCACCGCGCAGGCCCGCGCGGCGCGCAGGCTGCAGGCGCGGCACCGGCTGGCGCTCACGGGCACGCCGGTGGAGAACCGGCTCGCCGAGCTGCGCGCCATCCTCGACTTCGTCAACCCCGGCATGCTCGGCAGCGCGGCCAAGTTCCGGGCGGCGTTCACCGTCCCCATCGAGACCGACCGCGACCCGCACGCCCTGGCGCGGCTGCGCGTCATCACCGCGCCGTTCGTGCTGCGGCGCGTGAAGACCGACCGCGCGATCGTCCCCGACCTGCCGGAGAAGCAGGAGATGACGGTGCGGGTGAACCTCACCGCCGAGCAGGCCGCGCTGTACGAGGCCGTCCTCAACGACATGGAGGAGCGGCTGGCGTCCGCCGAGGGGATGGCGCGCAGGGCCGCGGTGCTCACCGCGCTGCTGCACCTCAAGCAGGTGTGCAACCACCCCGCCCACTACCTGGGCGACGGGTCGGCGCTGCTGCGCCGCGGGCAGCACCGCAGCGGCAAGCTCGCGCTGGTGGAGGACGTGGTGGGCGACGTGCTCGCGGAGGACGAGAAGATCCTCCTGTTCACGCAGTTCCGCACCTTCGCGACGATGGTCGGGCCGTGGCTCGCGGAGCGGTTCGCCCTCGACGAGGTACCGGTGCTGCACGGCGGCTGCGCCCGGGGTGCGCGCGAGGGGATGATCGCGCGGTTCCAGTCGCCGGACGGGCCCCCGGTGATGGTGCTCTCGCTCAAGGCCGGCGGCACCGGGCTCAACCTCACCGCCGCCAACCACGTGGTGCACCTGGACAGGTGGTGGAACCCGGCGGTGGAGGACCAGGCGACCGACCGCGCCTTCCGCATCGGGCAGACGCGCGATGTGCAGGTGCGCAAGCTCGTGTCGGTGGGCACGCTCGAAGAGCGCATCGACGAGCTGCTCGCGGGCAAGAGCGAGCTGGCCGAGCTGACCGTGAGCGGCGGCGAGTCGTGGGTGACCGAACTCGACGACGCGGCCCTGCGCATCCTGGTGGCGCTGGGCGAGGAGGCGCGGGGCGAATGACTCGTCGACGACCGTCGCCGCGGGGCCCCGGCCTCGTGCTGCGCCACGCCGGCGCCGGCGGGTCCGGCTGGGGCGCCCGGCTCACCGGCGCCTTCGAGGGCATGCTCGACGCGGAGCGGATGCGCCGCGGACGGGCCGTCGCCCGCTCGGGTCAGGTCCTCTCGCTGGGCGTGTCGCCCGGCCGGGTGCACGCCGCGGTGCAGGGATCGCAGCCGGACCCGTTCGAGACCGTCCTCACCGTGCGCGAGCTCGACCGCTACGACCGCGCCGAGGTGGCCGCGCAGGTGCGGGCCGAGCCGGGCATGCTCACCGCGCTGGCGTCCGGCTCGGTGCCGGCCTCGCTCGCCGAGCGGCTCGTGCCCGCCGACACGGCCGACATCGACTTCGAGTGCACCTGCCCCGACCCGGGATGGCCGTGCAAGCACGGCGTGGCCGTGGCGCTCCTGGCGGCGCAGGAGTTCGACGCCCGCCCGATGCGGCTGCTCACGTGGCGCGGCGTCGAGGTCGACATGCTCATCGAGGCCGTCGCCGAGGGCGACGGTGCCGACACCGACGGCGCCCCCGGTGCCGCGGCCGCCGCACCCGACGCGTTCGCGCCCCCGCGGCCGCTGCCGCCGCAGCCCGCGCCGGGGGAGGAGCCGGCGCTGGAGATCCTCGACACGGCGGCGCTGCGGGCCGCGCTGCGCCTGTGGGGCGACGACACCGGCCCGGCCGAGGCCGAACTGGCGCGGATGTACCGGAGGATCGCCCGCGGAGGCGGGTGAACGCGCCGCCGGCGCCGTTCCGGTGCGCGGGACCCGGTGTGAGTCCGCGCGAGTGCGCGGCGACACAATGGCGGTGGCGTGGAGAACGGGCGAGGGACGCCCGGCGCGGGGCGACGCGCCCCGCGGCACGGGACACGAGGTGGCGTGGATGCAGACGAAGCAGGACACCGGGCACGCAGGGGCGGTAGACCTGGGCGACGGCGTGTGGCAGCTCGCGGTGCCGTTCCCCAACCCCTTGCAGGCCACGCTCGTGTACGCGATGGAGTCGCCGGGCGGGCTGGTGCTGGTCGACGCCGGCTGGGACTCCGACGATTCGTGGCGGGCGCTGGTCGCGGCGGTGGAGGACACCGGTCACGCCATGGCCGACGTCGAGGGCGTGGTGCTCACGCACTTCCACCCCGACCACACGGGCCTGTGCGGGCGGGTCCGGGAGGCCTCCGGCGCGTGGATCGCCATGCACGAGCGCGACTTCGAGACCTTCGACCTGATGGCCGGGGAGCACGGCGCCGAATGGCTCGACGAGCAGGTGGAGAACCTGCGTGCGGCGGGCGCGCCGCCGCAGGCCATCGCGGAGTACCGCGAAATCGACCACCGTGCACCCACCACGCCGGACTCGCGGCCCGACAGGCTCCTCGCCGACGAGGAGCTCATCGCCCTCGACGGGCGTTCGCTGCGCACGGTGTGGACCCCGGGCCACACTCCCGGCCACGTGTGCTTCGCCCTGGAGTCGGCGAACCTGGTGTTCACGGGCGACCACGTGTTGCAGAAGACCACGCCGCACGTGGGGGTCTTCGAATACCCGCTGGACGAGCGCGACGCCCTCGAGGAGTTCCTCACCTCGCAGCGGCGGATCTCCTCCCTGGGCATCACCCGCGCATTCGGCGCGCACGGCACCCCCATCGCCGACCTGGCCGGCCGCTCCGCCGACCTCATCGAGCATCACGCGGAGCGCCTGGACGACCTGTGCCGCGACTTCGCGGGCGAGGAGCTCACGCTGTGGGAGGTGGCCGCGCGCATGCGCTGGTACCGGGGCTGGGACGCGCTGCCGGTGATGGGCCGCCAGATGGCGCTGTCCGAGGCCGCGGCGCACCTGCGGCACCTGGTGGGCCAGGGCCGCGTGGCGGCGGTGCCGGGCACCGACCCGATGCGCTTCGTCTACACCAGCGCGTCCTCGCCGGCCGCCGGGTAGGACGCCGCCGGGCAGGACTCTTCCGGGCAGGACTCTTCCGGGGCGGCGGGGGCCGGCGGCGCGCCGGCCTCCTGCCGGCCGCCCGGACCGGCCGCAGGCACCGGGGCTCGGGGCGTGAGCGTCTCGCCCGCGCCGGCCAGGAACGGCATCCGGCGCAGCAGCGGCGGCGCGCACAGGTGCCACAGCCCGGCCGCGGCGACGAACGTGCCGGTGGCGGCGAGCACGGCGCCGAGCGTGTCGGTGAGGTAGTGCGCGCCGAGGATGACGCGGGAGAACATCACCGCGAGCACGACGAGCGACCCGACGGTGACGACGGCGTCGCGCACGTCGGTGCGGCGCGCCAGCAGGAACGCCGCGCACACCACGGCCACCGCGAGGGCGGTGTGGCCGCTGGGGAACGAGTACCCGTCGGCCGCGCCGAACGGCGGGCGGGGGCGCGCCACCAGCGGCTTGATCACCATCGCGGCACCCCAGCACAGGCAGAGCGTGCCCGCGGCGGCCAGGGCGGCGAGGCGGCGGCCGCGCAGCGCGAGCGCGGCCGTCCACACCACCACGGCGACGACACCGGCGACGGGGGAGAACACCGCGGACACGGCCGCGGCGGCGCCGTGCACCCAGCCCGTGTCGAGGGCGTGCAGGTGCGCCGAGATGTGCGCGTCGCGCGCGGTGAGCAGATCCGTGTGCGCGGCCACGATGCCGAGGCCCGCCGCGCAGGCGAGCAGGACGGCGGCCACCACCGGCCAGGCGCGGATCTTCGGCACGGTGCGGCCCTCTCCGTTGCTGCGGCCCCGCGGCGGCACCGCCGCGGGGCGATCCGGCCGGGCGCCGGATCACACGGCGATTCTGCCCGCGCCGCGCCGCGCCCGCCCGCAGGCACGCCGCGCGCAGGAGGCAGG
>CAZDSL010000091.1:0-4628 GCA_964507655.1 uncultured Mycobacteriaceae bacterium
GCGGTGCCGATCAGGCGAATCGGCACTGAATCCGCACCACTCGACGCCGCCGGCCGCCGATGCCGCCAGCCACCGACGCCGCTCAGCCGACCGCCGCCGACCGCCGCCGCCGGCCGCCGACGCCGCCGACCAACGCCGCCAGCCGCCAGCCCCCGGCCGCCGGCCGCCGGCCGGGCCCTGCATTCCACTGTGACCGATACCGCAAAAAGTTGCGTTCGTGCATTAGTTGCGTCCGCGGTAGCATCTTGGGGTGACGGCAACGACGGAATCCGATCTCGCGGATGTGTTCGACGAGTTCTTCGCTGCGATGCACAAGGGGTGCAGCGGAAAGGTGCTCGACGCATTCGTCGACATGGACCTGACCTTCACCCAGGCGCGCCTCGTGTTCACGCTTGCGCAGCACGGCACCGCGCTGCCGGTGGGCGAGGTGGCCGGTCATCTCGGGGTGTCGGTGGCCACGGCCGGCCGGGCCGTCGACCGTCTCGTCTGCCTGGACATGGTCGATCGCCGGGAAGACCCGGACGATCGGCGCAGCAAGCTCGTGTCGCTCACCGTGAAGGGACGCGCACTCGCAGACACCCAGAGGGCGGCCATGCGCACGCAGCTGCGCACGTTCTGTCAGGCGCTTCCGCCATCGATCGCCGCGGCGCTCCGCGAGGCGATGGCCTCCGCCGTCGACTCCATTCCCGAATCCCTGCGCGCCGGCACCGGCTGCGCGCACAACGACGTCAGGACCCTTTCATGAGCTCTTCGCCAACACCCGGAGCCTCGGC
This sequence comes from uncultured Mycobacteriaceae bacterium, assembly GCA_964507655.1. GTDB lineage: Bacteria > Actinomycetota > Actinomycetes > Mycobacteriales > Mycobacteriaceae > Tomitella. Next base: position 774 of record CAZDSL010000091.1, read on the forward strand.
GCCGCCGGGGACGGCCGACGGCACCGAGGCGCCCGCCGACCCGACCGCGCTCGACGCCAAGCTGCTGAAGATCGCGGGCGTCGTGGTCCTGGGCGCCATCATGGCGGCGCTCGACATGACCATCGTCAACGTCGCGATCCCCACCTTCCAGGACGCCTTCCAGGCCAGCTACGCCAACGTGGCGTGGGCGGTCACCGCTTACACCCTGGCGCTGGCCACGGTCATCCCGCTCACCGGCTGGGCGGCCGACCGCTTCGGCACCAAACGCCTGTACCTCACCGCGATCGCGCTGTTCGTGCTCGGCTCCATCGCGTGCAGCACGGCGTGGTCGCTCGAGGCGCTGATCGGCTTCCGCGTGCTGCAGGGCCTGGGCGGCGGCATGCTCATGCCCCTGAGCATGACGATCCTCACCCGCGCGGCCGGCCCGCTGCGCATCGGCCGCGTGATGGCGCTGCTGGGCGTGCCGATGCTGCTCGGCCCCATCACCGGCCCGATCCTCGGCGGATGGCTGATCGACGCCGTCTCCTGGCACTGGATCTTCCTCATCAACGTGCCGGTCGGTGCGGTCGCCCTGCTCACCGCGTTCCTCGTGCTCCCGCGCGATGAGATGCACCCGGGCGAGAAGTTCGACTTCCTCGGCATGCTGCTCCTCTCGCCGGGCCTCGCGCTGTTCCTGTTCGGCGTGTCTTCGATCCCGGAGGAGGGCACCGTCGCGGCCACGCGCGTGCTCGCCCCCGGCGCCGTGGGGCTGGTGCTCATGCTCGCCTTCGTGCTGCACGCGCTCCGCAAGAAGGGCGCGCTGATCGACCTCTACCTGTTCAAGGACCGCAACCTCACGGTCTCGGTGCTCACGCTGATCCTGTTCGTCGTCGCCTTCATGGGCACGATGATGCTGCTGCCCAGCTACTTCATGCAGATCCGCGGGCAGTCGACCCTGTACGCGGGCCTGCTGGTGGCGCCGCAGGGCATCGGCGCGATGCTGTCGATGCCGATCGGCGGCAAGCTCGTCGACAGGATCGGACCGAAGTTCGTGGTGCTCCCCGGCATCGCCTTCATCGTCGTGGGCCTGGGCCTGTTCTCCCAGGTCGGCGCCGACACCTCGTTCTGGTACACCAGCGGCGCCCTGTTCATCATGGGCCTCGGCATGGGCTGGACGATGATGCCGCTGATGACGTCGGCCCTGGCCACGCTCACGGACAAGAAGATCGCCCGCGGGTCGACGCTGATGAACATCGTGCAGCAGATCGGCGCGTCGATCGGCGCTGCCGTTATGTCGGTGATCCTCACCAACCAGATGATCAGCCAGGGCGTCGACGCGACGAAGCTGCAGGGCGGCGAGGTCCCCAAGGGGCCCGTTCCGCCGGGCATGGCCGCGCAGATCGACCAGCTCATGCACAGTGCCGCGGACGCGTTCAGCAACACCTTCACGGTGAGCGTCGTCATCGTGGCGTGCACGCTGATCCCGGCGCTGTTCCTGCCGCGCAAGGCCCGGTCGACCGCCGCCCCCGGGGCGCCCTCGGCCGATGCCGGCGCGCAGGAGCCGGAGCTCGCCGTCAAGTAACCGCAGCACTCCCGCGCCGAGGCGGGCCCCACCGATGCGGCGGGACCCGCCTCGGCGTCCGCGCACCCCGTCCCGGCGCCCGCGCGCGCGGGCCGGGCGCGTCGGCTGCGGGCTGATACCCTCGCCCGCGTGAGGGGAGACACGCGCGGCGGCAGGCGGGCCGCCCGGGCCGGCGCGCTGGCCGCGACGGTGTTCGGCTGCGCTCTGCTCGCCGGCTGCGGCGGCTCGACCGGCGCCGCCGCACCCTCCCCGTCGCCCACCGCCCCCGCCGCGGCACCGCAGGGGCCCGGCCCGTTCCTGGGCCTGTGCGGATCGGTGAGCGACGACGAGCTGGCGCAGGTCACCGGCATGGCGCCACCGCTGCGCGTCGTCCGCGACCCGGTCGGATGCCAGTGGGACGTGGGCACGCTCGGCGACGGCACCCACGTGAGCTTCACTTGGTACCGGGGCAGCCCCATCGGCCGCGAGCGGTCCATCGACGGCGCCGTGGGGCGGCAGGTGAGCGACGTGACGGTGGACGGCCACCCGGGCTTCCTCTCGCGCACCGGCACCGGGCTGTGCGAGGCGGGCGTGTCGTACGGCGGCGACTTCTTCCTCTGGTCGCTCGACTTCTCGGCGACGGCCGCCCCGCCGCAGGGCGACGCGTGCGATGCGGCGACGCGCCTGGCCACGATGACGGCGGAGCGTGCCCGATGACGGCGCGGTCCGGCAACCCGCCCCGGCCGCGCCCGGCGTCACGCGGCATCCGCCCGGCAATCCGCGGCATCCGCCCGGCCGCCGCGGCGCTCGCGGCATGCTCCGTGCTCGCGGGCTGCAGCACCACGGTCCACGGCAGCGCCGGCGCCGGCTCGGGCGAGGGCGCGGGCCCGGCCCGGCAGTACGTCAAGCTCCTCCAGGAGTGCACCATCGTGCCGGGCGAGACCATCGCCGAGGCGGCGGGCGTGCAGGCGGTGATCGAGACGTTCTCGGGCGCCGTGTGCCGCTGGCGCTCGCTCGACGGGGCCACCGACATCCAGCTCAACTGGTTCGAGACGGGCGACCTCGACCGCGAGAAGCAGACGGCCGAGCAGCTCGGCTACACCGTGGAGAACGTCCGGATCTCCGGCGCCACCGCCTACGTGCTGCATCCGGCCGACGACCCGGCCTCGTGCGGCGCGGTGGCCAGGGCGGGCGACGCGGGCGTGCTCGGCTGGTGGGTGCACGGCTCGCCGGCCGACCCCTGCGAGGCCGCGAAGACGCTGGTGGAACGCAGCGTCAACCGCACCCTCTGACCCCTCCGGCCGCGGTGGGCCGACCCGGCTCCGGCCGGGTGGAACGCGTCTACTTGAATGGGGCTTGTGACTTTCGACGCTCGGCAGACCCCGCTTCTCGACCCCGTCAACGCCGCCATGGGTGTGCGGCTGCGCGAGCAGGGCAGCGGCGGCCTGGTGTACGAGCAGGACCTGGGCGAACGCTTCCGCGACCACCGCGGCCTCTCCACGCTCGGCTCGGTGGGCGTGCTGCTCGACACGGCCGTCGCCGGCACCGTCTACGCCGCCCTGCCGCCGGGCAAGCGCTCGGTGGCCGCGTCGATCACGGTGTCGTCGGCGGCGACGGTCCCCGCCGCGGGCACGGTCGCCGTGTACGGCCGCATCGAGAACCTCGACGCCGAGGCGGGCATCGGCGTCGCGTCCGGCTCGCTGCGCGACGCCGACGGCACGGTGTGCGCCATCGTCAGCGCACGCGGCGTGGTGGTGGACCGTAACTTCGACCACGGCGTCGACGGCGCCTCGGTGCCCGCCCTCCCGCCGGTGACGGAGGCCGCGACGGGCGAGGACTTCCGCGACCGCCTGGGCCTCGACGTGGTGCAGGGGATCGCCCTGGGAGACATCCCGCGCGGCGCGATGGCCGAGCTGATGGGGCTCGAGGTGCGGATCGTCGAGACGGGCACGATCACCGCGGTGCTCACCCCGCAGGAGTGGATGGCCAACAGCATGGGCACGCTGCAGGGCGGCATCCTGCTGGCCGCCGCCGACGTGATCTGCGGCCTGGCCGCCGAAACGGCCACCGATCCGGGCGAGGGCTACCGGGTGCTCGACCTGCGCACCGATTTCGTGCGTTCGCCCGCCGTCACCGGCCCCGACATCCGCCTGGAGGCCGACGTGGTGCGCGCCGGCCGGCGCATCGAGCTGGTGGAGGCGCGCATCGCCACCGACGACGGCAAGCTGCTCACCCGCGCGTCCGCCAGCGTGCTGCGCATCTAGCGGCCCCGGCCGGTCCCCGTGGCCGGGCCGTCGCCGGAGAGGCCGTCGCCG
>CAZDSL010000091.1:4728-9625 GCA_964507655.1 uncultured Mycobacteriaceae bacterium
CGCCGGAGAGGTCGGCGACGGGGGTGTCGGCGTCGATGGCCACCCCGGCGGCGCGCAGCGTGCCGTCGATGACCTGCCAGATCGCCATGCGCAGGAAGTCGCCGAGCTGCTCGATCGTCACCGCGGGGTGCGCCGAGGCGAGCCAGCGGTTGACCGACGAGTCGACCAGGCCGGTGAGCCCGAACGCGAGGGTCTCCGCCATCTCGTCGGGCGCGTCGAGCGCGGAGAACGCCGCCGAGATGACGTCGGCGAGCCGCACGGCGATGGCCGTCTTGGTGCCGGTGACCACGCGCGAGCCCACCGTGCGCCGCGCCGCCGAGCCGATGCCCAGGAAGTGGTGCAGCCGCGGCGCGGTGAGGATCCAGTCCATGTAGGACGAGACGGCGGCGTCGATGGCCTCGCGCACCGTGCCGCGGGGGGTGAGCGCGGGCGCGATCGCCTCGAGCAGCATGCCGATGATGCGCTGGCGGATCTGTTCGTCGAGGTCGCCGCGGTCGGCGAAGTGGCGGTACACGGCCGACCGCGGGATGCCGGCGCGGCGCGCGATCTCGGCGACCCCCACATCGCCGGGCGTCTCGCCGATGACCTCGACCGCGGCGGCGAGGATGTGTTCGCGGCGCGCGGCCTTGTGGTCGTCCCAGCGCGTGGCGCGCCCGTCGGCCCGGTCTGCGTCGGGGTGCGGGGCGCGGGGCATGCCCCGATGGTGGTCCGTGCGTCGATCGGGCACGCGCACACCCTACCCGCGATGTGATTGACGCGACATCACGTCTCGCTTATCTTGGTGAGACAGCGCGTCGCACACAGATCGCGGCGCTCGGCCATCCGCAGTGAAGGGACGGGTATCCCGTTATGGCGCAAGGCATCACGAAGAACGGACGGCGCGTGTTCGTCGTCGGCGTGGGCATGACCGACTTCGTCAAGCCCGGCGGGCGCGAGTGGGACTATCCCGACATGGCGCGCGAGTCGGGCACGGCGGCGCTCGCCGACGCGGGCATCGGCTACGGGGAGGTCGAGCAGGCGTACGCCGGCTACGTCTACGGCGAGTCCACCTCGGGCCAGCGCGCCGTGTACGAGCTGGGGCTCACCGGCATCCCGGTGGTCAACGTCAACAACAACTGCTCCACCGGCTCCACCGCGCTGTACCTGGCGGCGCAGGCCGTGTCGGGCGGCATCGCCGAGTGCACGCTGGCGCTGGGCTTCGAGAAGATGCAGAAGGGCTCGCTGGGCGCCACGTACGACGACCGCGAACAGCCGATGATGCGCCACCTGCTGGCCACCGCGGAGCTGCAGGAGTTCGCCATGCCGCCCGCGCCGTACATGTTCGGCGCCGCCGGCGTGGAGCACGCGCAGCGCTACGGCACCACGCCGGAGCAGTTCGCGAAGATCGCCGTGAAGAACCACCGGCACTCCAAGAACAACCCGCACGCCCAGTTCCGCGACGAATACTCCCTGGACGAGATCCTCGCCTCGCGCCCCATCCACGGCCCGCTGACCAAGCTGCAGTGCTCGCCCACCTCGGACGGCTCGGGCGCGGTGATCGTCGCCTCGGAGGACTTCGTCGACCGGCACGGTCTCGCCGCGCAGGCGGTGGAGATCGTCGGCCTGTCGATGGTCACCGACATGCCCGGCACGTTCGAGGACCAGTCGGTGATCAGCCTCGTCGGCGCCGGCATGACCCGCGCCGCCGCCCAGCGGGTGTACGAGCAGGCCGGGATCGGCCCCGGCGACGTCGACGTCATCGAGCTGCACGACTGCTTCTCCACCAACGAGCTCATCACCTACGAGGCGCTGGGCCTGTGCGCCGAGGGCGAAGGCGGGGCGCTGGTCGACGCCGGCGACACCACCTACGGCGGCCGCTGGGTGGTCAACCCGTCGGGCGGGCTGATCTCCAAGGGCCACCCGCTGGGCGCCACCGGCCTCGCCCAGTGCAGCGAGCTCACCTGGCAGCTGCGCGGCGCCGCCGACGCCCGCCAGGTGCCCGGCGCGGCGGCGTCGTCGGGCGTGGCGCTGCAGCACAACATCGGCCTCGGCGGCGCCGTCGTCGTCGCCGCGTATCGCCCCGCCGAGCGCTGACGCCGGGCCGCATCTGCCACCGTCACCCCCGTCCAGAACCCCAAGGAGCACCCCATGGCATCCGTGTCCGTTTCCGCAACCCTGCCCACCTCCCCCGGGAAGACGTGGGACGCCCTCTCCGACCTGGCCCGCTGGGAGGAGTGGCTGACCATCCACCAGTCCTGGAAGAGCGAGCTGCCCACCGAGGTCGCGGTGGGCGCCCGGTTCACCGAGGTCGTCTCGGTGATGGGCATGGCCAACAAGATCGAGTGGACCGTCACCGCCGTCGTCCCGGGCGAGTCGGTGACGATCGAGGGCACCGGCATGGCGGGCGTGAAGGTGCAGTTCACGCTGCAGGTCGAGCCCGACGGCGAGGGCTCGCGCGCCGTCATCGACGCGTCGTTCAGCGGCACGATGATCGTCGGCCCCATCGGCAAGTCGGTGGCCAAGAGCGCCAAGGCCGACCTCGAGGCGTCGCTGGCCCGCTTCGCCGGGATCCACGGCTGAGGCGGCGGGCATGACCGACATCGGAACGCGCGCCCGCCGCCCCGTCGAGCCGGTTCAGTTCGACGGCGCCGGGCTGGGCGTGTGGACGGAGCCCGAGCGGTTCGCGGTGACGTCCGAGCGCATCGCCGAGTACGCCGCGGCCACCAACGATCCCATCGCCGCGCACCGGGCGGGCGAGGTGGCCCCGCCGGTGTTCGCGGTGGTGCCGGTGTTCCTGTCGATGGCGCCGGCCGCGCTGTCGGTGGCCCCGCCCGAGCTGCTCATGAAGCTGGTGCACGGCGAGCAGGACTTCCGCTTCCACCGCACTATCCGGCCCGGCGACGTGCTGGTGTCGCGCGCCCGGCCCGTGGGGTATGCGGGCCGCGGCACCGGCTCGAGCGTGGTGGTCCACGCCGAGACCCGCCTCGACACCGGCGAGCCGGTGGGCGAGCAGTGGCTCACCGCGTTCTTCCGCGGCGTCGACGCCGGGCCCGGCGAGGGCGAGCAGGCGCCGCCGCACGCGCTCGACCCGGCCCTGCGCGCCGCGCCGCCCGCCGCCGAGGCGCACCAGCGCATCGACGACGACCAGACGTTCCGCTACTCGCCGGCCTCCGGCGACCCGATGCCCATCCACCTCGACGACGAGATCGCGCGGATGGCGGGCCTGCCCGGGATCATCAACCACGGCCTGTGCACGCTCGCGTTCGCCTCGTGGGCGGCGCTCACCGAGCTGGGCGGCTCCGAGACCGCCCGGCTGCGGCGCCTCGCCGTCCGCTTCGCGAAGCCCGTCCTGCCCGGCCGGCGCATCGACACCCGCTTCTGGCGCGCCGCGCCGGCGTTCGCGGGGGCGGGGGAGACGGCCTGGTCGTTCGAGACCACCGTGCCGGGCGGGGACGCGGGCGGCGACGGGACCGGCGGCGACACGGTGGTCCTCACCGACGGGCTGGCCGTGCTCGCCGACTGACGGCCCGGGCCCCCGCACAGCACAGGCAACACCACGCACGCACCACCTACACCAAGGAGAGCTGCAGATGGGAATCCTCGACGGGCGCGTCGCCGTCATCACCGGAGCGGGCCGCGGCATCGGCCGCGAGCACGCGCTGCTGTTCGCGCGCGAGGGCGCGCGGGTGGTGGTCAACGACGTCGGCGGGGCCAACGACGGCACGGGCGCCGATGCGGGCCCCGCGCAGCAGGTGGTGGACGAGATCCGGGCCGCCGGCGGCGAGGCCGTCGCCAACACCGGCAGCGTCGCCTCGTGGTCCGGCGCGGCCGCCATGGTCGATCAGGCCGTGGAGGAGTACGGGCGGCTCGACATCCTCGTCAACAACGCCGGAATCCTGCGCGACGCCTTCGTCGCCGGTATGGATGAGAGCCAGTGGGACGCGGTGCTGGCCGTGCACCTCAAGGGCCACGCCGCCACGCTGCACCACGCGGCCGCCTACTGGAAGGCGCAGACCAAGGCGGGCGAGCCGGTGGACGCCGCCGTCGTCAACACCGCGTCGGCGTCCGGCACCTTCATGCCCAACGCGGGGCAGTCCAACTACGGCGCCGCGAAGGCGGGCATCGCCGCGCTGACGCTGGTGGCGGCCGACGAGCTCGACCGGTACGGCGTGCGCGTCAACGCCATCGCGCCGATCGCCCGCACCCGGCTCACGCTGGCCACCCCCGGCATGGGCGCCCTGTTCGCGCAGGAGGTGCCGGAGGGGGAGTTCGACGCCTTCAGCCCCGCCAACATCTCGCCGGTCGTCGCGCACCTGGCCTCGCCGAAGTGCGCGCTCACCGGCAAGGTCTTCGCCGTGCAGGGCGGTGCGATCTCCGAGCTGGCCGGGTGGCACGACGTGGGCACCATCGAGGCCGACGGGCCGTGGGACCTCGACGACCTGGCCGCGAGGCTCGGGTGAGCGCGGGGGCGGCGGGCCGCCGCGCCGCGTACGAGCTGGGCCTGGGCATCGAGCCGGAGCACCGGGCGCTGGCCGGGTCGGTGCGCGACTTCGCCGAGCGCGCCATCACCCGCGACGGCGTGCGCGCGGCGCTCGAGGCGCCCGCCGAGGAGAAGTTCCCGTGGTTCTGGGGCGACCTGGCCGCGCAGGGGCTGCTCGCGCTGCCGGTGCCGGAGGAGCAGGGCGGCGCGGGCGGCGGGCTGCTGGCGGCGGCCGTCGCGCTCGAAGCGCTGGGCACGGTGGTCGCGCCCGGACCGTGCGTCCCCACCATGCTGGCCGCGGCGGTGCTCGCGGCGGCCGACGACAAGGCCGGCGTGGAGCTGCTGCCGGGGCTCGTCGACGGCCGCGGGCTGCCGCTGGCGATCGTGGTCACGGGCGGGCAGCGCAACGACGGGGCGATGCTCGGTCACGTCTTGAAC
>CAZDSL010000092.1:0-9577 GCA_964507655.1 uncultured Mycobacteriaceae bacterium
CCAGCGCGCGAAGCGAAAATCAGCGCGCGAACAGAAGTGCAGCGCCGATGGCAGACGCCGGCCGCCACCCCGGGCACCCGCCCCCGAGCACCCCCGAGCACACCCCGGGAACTACTCGAGGATGTCGCGCACCACGGCGTCGGCGAGCAGCCGGCCGCGGTCGGTGAGCACCAGCCGCCCGCCCCGCTCGCACGCCAGCCCGTCCTCGACGACCTGGCGCGCCGCCCGCAGTTCCGCCGCGTCCAGCTCGGCCAGCGGCAGCCCCGAGGCCAGCCGCACCGTGAGCAGCACCCGCTCGACGTGCGTGTCGTGCGCGTCGAGCACCTCGGTTCCGGCCACCGGCAGCACCCCGCCCGCCAGCGCCGCCGAGTACGAGGCCGGATGCTTGACGTTCCACCAGCGCACGCCACCGATGTGGCTGTGCGCCCCCGGGCCGGCGCCCCACCAGTCTCCGCCGTCCCAGTAGCCGAGGTTGTGCCGGCACTCGCCGCCGGGCCGCGCCCAGTTGGACACCTCGTACCAGGCCAGGCCCGCCTCGCGCAGCCGGGCGTCGATCATCTCGTAGCGCGCGGCCAGCACGTCGTCGTCGGGGGCGGGCAGCTCGCCGCGGCGCACCTTGCGCGCCATCGCCGTGCCCTCCTCGACGATCAGCGAATACGCCGACACGTGGTCGACGCCGGCCTCGAGCACCGCGTCCAGGGAGGCGGCCAGGTCCTCGTCGCGCTCGCCCGGCGTCCCGTAGATGAGGTCGAGGTTGACGTGCTCGAACCCGGCGGCGAACGCCTCGCGCGCCGCGGCGAGCGGCCGGCCCGGCGTGTGCACGCGGTCGAGCACCGCCAGCACGTGCGGCGCCACCGACTGCATGCCCATCGAGATGCGGGTGTAGCCGCCGGCACGCAACCGCTCGAAGAACCGGGGGGAGGTGGACTCGGGGTTGGATTCGGTGGTGACCTCGGCGCCCTCCGCCAGCCCGAAGGTGGAGCGGACGACGTCGAGCACCTCGACGAGCCTGTCGGCGCCGAGCAGCGACGGGGTGCCGCCGCCCACGAACACGGTCTGCGCCGCGGGCACCGGCACGCCGCGAGACTCCAGCAGCTCTGCAGCGGAGGCCATCTCGCGCCGGTACGCCTCCGCCCACGACTCCGGCGACGCGTCCGTGCCCAGCTCGCCCGCGGTGTAGGTGTTGAAGTCGCAGTACCCGCACCGCGTGGCGCAGAACGGCACGTGGATGTACACGCCGAACGGCCGCTCCGCCAGCCCCGCAAGGGACTCGTCCGGCAGCTCCAGTGCCACCGTCTTCGCCTGCCGCATCGTCTCCGCCCTCCGCAGTACCCGCCGCCGACCAGTGTCCCAGCCGCCGGGCCCGCGCGCCGCCGCCCCCGCCGGGCCCGCGCGCCACCGGCCCCCGCGGGTCCCGATGCGACCTGCGCGATTCCCGCTTTCGTGCAATCCATGGCACACTGTGGGGCGTGATCGGACATGGAGTGTTGCTGGCGGCCCGTCGCCACGTCGACCTCAAGCGCACCTGCAGCGGCATCTGTATGCCCTGCGGCATGTGTTGCATGCCCTCGATGCACTGATCCGTTCGTCAGTTTCCTGAACGATTCACTTTCTGCATCTGTGCGCAATCCTCTCGGTCACCCGGCGCGACGCCCGGCCCGGCCGGTGAGCGTCGCCGCCCTCCGGCACTGATCCCTCCGGGAATCTCCCGACGCCCACCCCGCGCCCCACCGCGCCTCCGGCACGACCGGCCCGCCCCCGCCCGCACGGGCGTCCCCGCGACGGCACTCCCGTCCCGGCAGCGCGGTCCGGCCGTGTTCCGCAGGGATCCGCACGTTTGCAGAGGACCCTGGAGCCCTCGCACATGTCACCGAAGCCCCCCACCGCCGCCGCGTCCGGCCCGTCCGGCCTCGCAGCCCCACCGGCCCCGAAGCGCCCGCGCCCCAAGAAGACCCGTTCCGAGGGGCAGTGGGCCAAGGGCTACCGCGAGCCGCTGAACCCCGTCGAGCGCTTCAAGCGCGACGATGCGCCGCTCAACGTGCGCGACCGCATCGTCGACATGTACTCCGAGCTGGGCCACAGCAGCATCGACCACAACGATCTGCGCGGCCGCTTCCGCTGGATGGGCCTGTACACGCAGCGCACCGCCGGCTACGACGGCACCTTCACCGGCGACGACAACGCCGACCTGCTCGAGTCGCCGTACTTCATGATGCGCGTGCGCGCCGACGGGCAGACGCTGAGCCTCGAGCGCATGCGCACCATCGCGGGCATCTCGAAGGACTTCGCCCGCGACACGCTCGACATCACCAACCGGCAGAACTTCCAGTACCACTGGATCGAGATCGAGAACGTGCCCGAGATCTGGCGCCGCCTCGGCGAGGTGGGCATGCAGACCACGTCGGCGTGCGGCGACTGCCCCCGCGGCATGCTCGGCTCTCCGCTCGCGGGCCTGGCCGTCGACGAGGTGCTCGACGCGAGCCCCGCGCTCGACGAGATCGTCCGCCGCTACATCGGCAACCCCGAGTACGCGAACCTGCCGCGCAAGTACAAGACGGCGGTCTCTGGCCTGCAGGACCTGCCGCATGAGATCAACGACATCGCGTTCGTCGGCGTCGTCCACCCCGAGCACGGCCCCGGCCTGGACCTGTGGGTGGGCGGCGGGCTGTCCACCGTGCCGCACTTCGCGCAGCGCCTGGGCGCCTGGGTGCCGCTGGACGAGGTGCCCGACGTGTGGGAGGCCGTGACGAGCCTGTTCCGCGACTACGGCTACCGGCGCCTGCGCAGCAAGAACCGCCTGAAGTTCCTGGTCAAGGACTGGGGCCCGGAGAAGATCCGCGAGGTGCTCGAGACGGAGTACCTGCACCGCAAGCTCATCGACGGGCCCGCGCCCGAGCCGCTGACCAAGGTCCGCGACCACGTGGGCGTGCAGAAGCTCAAGAACGGGCTCAACGCGGTGGGCGGCGCGCCGGTGTCGGGCCGCATCTCGGGCACGCAGCTGGCCGAGCTGGCCGACGCGGTGGAGCGGGCCGGCGGCTCCGAGGTGCGCACCACGCCGTACCAGAAGCTGGTGGCGCTGAACATCGCCGACGACAAGGTCGACCAGCTGGTCGCCGACATGGAGCGCATCGGCCTGCCCACCGACCCCACCCCGTGGCGCCGCAGCATCATGACGTGCACCGGGCTGGAGTACTGCAAGCTCGCCTTCGTCGAGACCCGCCGCCGCGCGATCTCGCTGCTGCCGGAGCTCGAGGAGCGCATGGCCGACCTCAACGCGCAGCTCGACGTGCCGGTGACGGTGCACCTCAACGGCTGCCCCAACTCGTGCGCGCGCATCCAGACGGCCGACATCGGTTTCAAGGGCCAGCTGATCGAGCAGGAGGACGGCACCAAGGCCGAGGGCTTCCAGGTGCACCTGGGCGGCAGCCTCGGCGCCGACCTGGGCTTCGGCCGCAAGGTGCGCCAGCACAAGGTGCTCTCGAGCGAGCTGGGCGACTACATCGAGCGCGTGGTGCGCAACTTCATCGCGCAGCGCGCCGAGGGCGAACGCTTCGCGCAGTGGGTGGCGCGGGCGGAAGAGGAGGATTTGCGATGAGCGCACCCGCGCACGAACGGCTCCGCGGCATCGACGAGCTCCGGAAGATCGCCGATGAGGGCGCCGCCCTGGTGGCGGCCGGGGAGCTCGACGAGACCGACCCGGCGGCGCTGCTGGCCTGGACGGCGGAGCGGTTCGGCGACGACTTCATCGTCGCCTCCAACATGCAGGACGCGGTGCTGGTGGACCTCGCCGCGCGCGCCAAGCCCGGCGTCGACGTGCTGTTCCTCGACACCGGCTATCACTTCGCCGAGACCATCGGCACGCGCGACGCGGTGGCCTCGGTGTACGACGTGCGCATCGTCGACGCCACGCCGGAACAGTCGGTGGCCGAGCAGGACGCCGCCGAGGGCAAGGACCTGTTCGCCCGCGACCCCAACCGCTGCTGCCACCTGCGCAAGGTGCTGCCGCTGCGGCGGACGCTCGCCGGATACAGCGCCTGGGTGACGGGAATCCGCCGGGTGGAGTCGCCCACCCGCTCCGCCGCGCCGGCGATCTCGTTCGACGACGCCTTCGGGCTGGTGAAGATCAATCCGATCGTGGCGTGGGACGACGACCGTTTCCAGCAGTACATCGAGGAGCACGGCGTGCTGGTCAATCCGCTCGTGGATGACGGCTACCCGTCCATCGGCTGCGCGCCGTGCACCGCCAAGCCACTCCCCGGAGCCGACCCGCGCAGCGGGCGGTGGGCCGGTTCGACGAAGACGGAATGCGGGTTGCACTCATCATGACCATCGATCTGACCGACGACTTCCCGGCCGGGCCGGCCGCCGAGATCGACGCCCTGTTCGCGGGCGCCGAGGGACGCGCCCCCGAGGCCTTCGACACGCTCACGGCGCTCGAGTCCGAGGCCGTGCACATCTTCCGCGAGGTGGCGGGCGAGTTCGAGCGCCCCGTCATCATGTTCTCGGGCGGCAAGGACTCCACGGTGCTGCTGCACCTGGCGATCAAGGCCTTCTGGCCCGCGCCCATGCCGTTCCCGGTGCTGCACGTCGACACCGGCCACAACCTGCCGGAGGTGCTCGAGTTCCGCGACCGCCTCGTGGAGCGGCACGGGCTGCGCCTCGTGGTCGCCAGCGTGGAGGACTATCTGGCGGACGGCCGGCTGCAGGAGCGGCCCGACGGCATCCGCAACCCGCTGCAGATCCAGCCGCTGCTGGACGCCATCGCCGAGGGCCGCTTCGACGCGGTGTTCGGCGGGGCGCGGCGCGACGAGGAGCGGGCGCGCGCCAAGGAGCGCATCTTCAGCCTCCGCGACGCCTTCGGCCAGTGGGACCCCAAGCGCCAGCGCCCCGAGCTGTGGAACCTCTACAACGGCCGGCACTCCCCCGGCGAGCACGTGCGGGTGTTCCCGTTGAGCAACTTCACCGAGCTCGACATCTGGCGCTACATCGCGCGCGAAGACATCGAGCTGGCGTCGCTGTACTACGCGCACGAACGCGAGGTGTTCCACCGCGACGGCATGTGGATGACGCCCGGCCCGTGGGGCGGCCCCCGCGAGGGCGAGCAGCTGGAGACCCGCTCGGTGCGCTACCGCACCGTGGGCGACGGCTCCACCACCGGCGCGGTCCTCTCCGAGGCCGCCGACAACCAGGCCATCCTCGACGAGCTCACCGCCAGCCGCCTCACCGAGCGCGGCGCCACCCGCGGCGACGACCGCTTCTCCGAGGCCGCGATGGAAGACCGCAAGCGAGAGGGGTACTTCTGATGAGCACCGACACCGCCACCGCCGTCCGCCCCGGCGCCCCGCACACCCAGCCCGACCTGCTCCGGCTGGCCACGGCGGGCAGCGTCGACGACGGCAAGTCGACGCTGGTCGGCCGGCTGCTGTACGACACGAAGTCGGTGCTGGCCGACCAGATCGACGCCGTCACCCGGGCGTCGGTCGACCGCGGGCTGGCCACCCCCGACCTGTCGCTGCTGGTCGACGGCCTGCGCGCCGAGCGCGAGCAGGGCATCACCATCGACGTGGCCTACCGGTACTTCGCGACGCCGCGCCGCTCGTTCGTGCTCGCCGACACCCCGGGGCACGTGCAGTACACCCGCAACACCGTCTCGGGCGCGTCCACCGCGCAGCTGGTGGTGCTGCTCGTCGACGCCCGCCACGGCGTGGTGGAGCAGACGCGCCGGCACGCCGCGGTGCTCGCGCTGCTCGGCGTGCCGCGCCTGGTGCTCGCGGTGAACAAGATCGACCTGGTGGACTACTCGGAGGAGGTGTTCGCGGGGATCGTCGACGAGTTCGGCCGGCTCACCGCGAGCCTCGGCTGGGCGGCCGACGCGGTGCGGACCATCCCGGTCTCGGCACTGCACGGCGACAACGTGGCCCGCCGCTCCGAGCGCACCCCCTTCTACACCGGCCCCACCCTCATCGAGCATCTCGAGACGGTGCCGGTGGACGCGGAGCCGGCGCGGGCGGGGCTGCGCTTCCCCGTGCAGTACGTGATCCGCCCGCGCACGCCCGAGTTCCCCGACTACCGCGGCTACGCCGGCCAGGTGGCGGTGGGCGAGGCCGCCGTGGGCGACGAGGTGGTGGTGCTCCCGTCGGGCGTGCGCAGCACGATCGCGCGCATCGACACCCCCGACGGGACGCTCGAGAAGGCCCAGCCCGGCCGCAGCGTCACGCTGGTGCTCGCCGACGACATCGACGTCTCGAGGGGTGACGTCATCTCGTCGGTCGGCGACGCACCGGAGCCGGTGCGGGAGCTGTCGGCCACGGTGTGCTGGCTCGCCGAGCGCCCCCTGCGTGCGGGCGCGCGCGTGCTCATCAAGCACGGCACGCACACCGCGCAGGCCATCGTCGACGCCGTCGAGTCGCGGTTCGACGAGCAGACGCTGACGGTGGCCGCCGCGCCGGACTCGCTCGAGCTCAACGACCTGGGGCTCGTCCACCTGCGCACGGCCGCGGCGCTGCCGGTGGACGACTACAGCGCCAGCCGGCGCAGCGGGTCGTTCCTGCTCATCGACCAGGCCGACGGCAACACCCTGGCCGCCGGTCTTGTCGGCGACGCGCTCGGGGCGGTGCAGGCTCTCGACGCGGGCCCGGACGGGGCGCCGGCGACGTGAGCGACGCAGTGGCCGGGCCGCCCCTGATCGCGGTGGCGCACGGCAGCCGCGATCCGCGCTCGGCCGCCGCCGTCGCGGCCATGGTGCGCGATCTCGCCGCCGCCCACCCGGGCATCGAGGTGCACCTGGCGTTCCTCGACCTGTCGGTGCCCTCGCTCGGCGACGTGGTCGCGACGCTGGCGCGCGCCGGCCACACCCGCGCGGTGGTGGTGCCGCTGCTCCTCGGCAGCGCCTACCACTCGCGGGTGGACCTGCCCGCGCTGATCGCCGCCGCGGAGGCCCGGCATCCCGGCCTGGAGCTGGTGCAGGCGCCGGTGCTGGGCGACGACGAGCGGCTGGTGACGGCGGTGCGCGACAGGATCGTCGCCGCGGGCTCCGACCCGGCCGACCCGTCTGTGGGGGTGGCGCTGGCGGCGGTGGGCTCGTCGAGCGCCGAGGCCAACGCCGTCACGCGCGCGCTCGCGCTGCGCGTGCAGCACGGCACGGCCTGGGCGGCCGCCGAGGTGTGCTTCGCGGCCGCGGCCGAGCCGGGCGTGGAGGCCGCCATCGCGCGGCTGCGGGACGCCGGTGCGCGGAGGATCGTGCTGGGCTCATGGTTCCTCGCCCCCGGCCTTCTCACCGACCGTGTGCGGCGGCGGGCCGTGGAGGCGGAGCCGTCCGTGCTGCTCGCCGAGCCCATCGGCGCGCACGCGCTGGTGCCGCAGGTGATCGCCGAGCGGTACCGGCGCGCGGCGGGTGCGACGCCGTCGGTGTCCGGTGCGCGACCGGACGCCATCAGCGCCGCCTGACCGACGCGCGGCCCGCGGCGATGGAGGGCGCCGCACACAACGGCGCCCTCCCTCCGCCGCTCCCCGGCGGTCAGCTCTTGCCGAAGAGGCTGCCCAGGCTGCCCAGCAGGTCGAGGCTGCCCAGGCTGCCGAGGCTGCCGGTGCCCGCATCGCACCCGGTGACGGTGACGGTCTTCAGAGCCTGGTCGTAGTCGTCCGTCTCGAGCCCCGTCATGCGGTACGCCACGTCGATCGACGCGGCATCGCCGGCGAGCTCCGAGAAGTCGACCGTCGCGGTGCTGGTGACCGGCTCGAGGCCTCGGTGGTAGCCGCCGCCGTCACCCCACGACGCGTAGGTGTTGTCGCCATCGGTGGTCGCCGCGTCGGCGGTGAGCGCGAGCGTGGAGCCCTCGTCGTCCCCGAATGCCGGCGCCTCGGTGGGCGCGTCGGCGCCGGTCCAGAACACGACCTTGTTGATGTCCGAGTTGGTGGTGTTGACGACCTTGAAGGTCGCGGTGCAGTCGCCGTTGTCCGCCGCATCGAATGTCACCCGCGACGTGTCGACCGACGCCGCCGACGCGATGCCCGGGGCGATCGCCGCCGCGCACGCCGCCGCCGCCATGGCCACCGTGATGCCCCGGAATGCCTGAGCCTTCATGCCTGTCCTCCTGCTTGCGGTTCCGCCGCCCGCACCGCGGGCCGCGCCAGGCCGGCGGGTCGCCGAGCGCTGTGAGCTATTCCTATCGGGCCCCACAGACACGATCCGCCGCCGTCCCGGCGCGCCTCGCCGCACGCCCGGGCCCTCCAGGCCCCCTATGCAGGGGTTTTCTCCGCGAATGGCCCGGCGGGCGTCCCTCGGGGATTACTGCGTATGGATGACAGCCGCCGGGGCGCGGCGGGGCCGCGGTTCAGCGCACGTCGTCGCCCGCGGCCTCGAGCATCCGCAGCCACGCCTCCGACGCGGTGGGGAACGCCGGCACCGCGTGCCACAGCTGCGCGAGCGGCACCTCGGCCACCACCGCGATCGTCGCCGCGTGCAGCAGCTCGGCCGACTCGGGCCCCACGAACGTCGCGCCCATCACGGTGCCGCGGGAGCGGTCGACCACCAGCTGCGCCCGCCCGGTGTACCCGTCGCGCTGCAGTGCCGCGCCCGCCACAGAGCCCAGGTCCACCGCGAGCGTGCGCACGTCCACGCCGGCATCGCGGGCCGCCGCCTCCGTCATGCCCACCCACGCCGCCTGCGGGTCGGTGAACACCGCCTGCGGGACGGCCCGGTGCCCCCGCTCGGCGCTGAACCGCGGGCCGTCCACGCTGCGCCCCTCGGCGCGCGCCGCGATCACGTCGCCGCACACCCTCGCCTGGTACTTGCCCATGTGGGTGAGCGGGGCGCGGCCCGTCACGTCGCCCACGGCGTACAGCCACCCGCCCGCGCCCTCGACGGCCATGTGCGCGTCCGTGGACGGCGGACGCGCCGGGTCGAGGCCCGCCGTCTCCAGCCCCAGCCCTTCCCCCGCGGGGCGGCGGCCCGTGGCCACCAACAGCTCGTCCACCTGCAGCGTGCCCGCCGCGGCGCCCGGGTCGTCGCCTGCGGGGCCGATACGCAGCGTCACCGGCCCGCCGCCGCGGCCGCCCGGCCCCCGCCCAGCGGCATCGGCGACATCCTCGCGTTCCACCTCGCGCGCCTGCGTGCCGTAGAGGATCCGGACACCCGACGCCTCGAGCGCGTCGGCCACCAGGGCGCCCGCGAACGGCTCGGCCGACCCGAGCAGCGCGTGCCCCCGCACCAGCATCGTCACCTCGGAGCCCAGCGCCCGCAGCCACGTGGCGGCCTCGCACGCGACGACGCCCCCGCCGATCACCGCCACCGACCGCGGCACGTACGTCATCGCGGTGGCGTCGCGCGACGTCCACGGCCGCGCCTCCGCGAGGCCCGGCGTGGGCGGCAGCACCGCGGTGGACCCGGTGGCGAGCACCACCGCATGCCGCGCGTGCAGCACCCGCTCGCCGTCGCCGCACCGCACCGCCACGGCGCGCTCGCCCGCCAGCCTGCCCGCACCGCGGACCACCGCGATGCCGGCGCCGCGCAGCCAGCGCACCTGGCCCGAGTCGTCGGGCAGCGCGGCGCCGGCGGGGCGTCCGATGAAGGCGTCAC
>CAZDSL010000093.1:0-9427 GCA_964507655.1 uncultured Mycobacteriaceae bacterium
GGCAGGTGATGGACGCGATCCGCGCGCGCCGGCCCCGGCCGATGTACGCGGTGGGCGGCGGCTCGCGGGCGGCGTTCGCGATGCAGCGGCTGTTGCCGCAGACGGTGACCGAACGGATCCTGAACCGGCAGTTCGGGGTGCGGTTCTAGGGGCGGGGCGCACCCCCGGACTCCGTGCCCGGGGCGGCCGGGTCCCCTGCGGCCCCGGCCGCTCAGGACTTCAGCTTGAGCACCCTGCGGGCGTTCTCGTGCAGGAACCGGGGCCACACCTCGTCCTTGAACGGCACGCCCGGCATGTCGCCGAAGATGCGGTCGAGGCTCAGGCCGGCCGGGAAGTAGCCGGCGTAGATGATCTTGTCGGCGCCCCGGGTGTTCGCATAGTCGACGATCGCCTTCGGATAGTGCTTCGGCGCGAACGCGGACGTCGAGTAGTAGAGGTTCGGCCACTTGATCATCAGCTTCACGGCGAGCTCCTCCCATGGTTCGCACCCGTGGCGGGTCACGAAGACCAGGTCGGGGAAGTCGAACATCACGTCGTCGATCAGCTCGACGTGCTGCACCGACGAGCGCACGCGCGGGCCGGCGATGCCCGCGCAGGCGAAGATGGGGATCTCCAGCTCGACGCACTTGGCGTAGATCGGGTACATCTGCGGCGCGTTGAGCGGCACCTGCGGAAACGTCCCCGCCGCGAACGAGCTCACCGAGACGATGCCGAACTCCTCGTACTCGCGCACCATCCTCCGCAGCGTGCCCATGATGTCGTTCGGGTCCACCGCGGAGCCCTGCGGGACGAACCGGTCGGGGTGGCGCCGCACGGCCCGCCGCCCCGATTCCTTGGCCATGCTGACCATGCCGACCTCGATGCCATGCTTGTCCATCGCGGCGAGCGTCACCGAGACGGGGTCGTCGGTGGCGAGGTCGGGCACCTCCGTGAACATGTACTGCGCGGGCATCGTGAACTCGCCCCGGCTTTGCGCGTCCTTCGTCTGCCGGGTGATGAACGCGTACTCGTCGTAGCCGGACTCCCGGAATCCGATGTGCGTGTCGACGATGGGGATCCCGTCGTAGGGCTTCACTCGCTCCGTCCCCTCATTCCGTTGCCGGTGTGCTCCGCTGTCGGGCGAGGGCCGCGGCGCGTCCCTCGATGGCGAGGGTAGAGGGCATCCGGCGCCCGGGACGACGGCGCACGGCCCCTGTCCTGCTGTGCGAGACGATCGGCGGGTACCGGACGGCCCACGGTGGCCGGGGCGTCAGCGCAGGCGCAGCGGCAGCCCGGCCACCGTCAGGTGCACCTCGTCGGACTCCGCGGCGATGCGCGCGTTGAGCCGGCCGAGCAGGTCGCGGAACAGCCGGCCCGACGACGTCGCCGGCACCACCCCGCTGCCCACCTCGTTGCTCACGGCCACCACCCGCCGCGCGCCCTCGCGCCACGCGGCCACCAGCTCGTCCACGTCGGCCTCGACCCGTTCGATCGGCCCGCCGTCCCAGGCCCCGTGCCGGTCGATGCGCGCGGTGAGCCAGGTGCCCAGGCAGTCGAGCAGCACCGGGCCGCCGGGTGTGCGCAGGTGCCCGGCCACGTCCACGGTCTCGACGGTGCGCCACGACGCCGGCCGCCGGGAGCGGTGCAGGGCCACGCGCTCGCGCCATTCGGGATCGTCGCGGCCGGCGCCTCCGGTGGCGATGTAGGTGACGTCGTCGCGGTCGGCCAGCATCTGCTCGGCCAGCGTCGACTTGCCCGAGCGCGCCCCGCCCAGCACCAGCACCCGCCGCGCAGCCTCGTCCGCGCCCGCCCCGCCGGGCACCGCCTCGCCGCGCCCAGACCCGCCGCCCAGCTCCACCGTCATCGCATCCTCCCCCGCCTCGGCGCCCCACGCCGCCAGCCGCGCGGCCAGCTCGGCGGGCGGCGGGTTGTGGTGGCTCAGGTGCACGGCCACCACCCGCGAGCCGTCGGTGAGCGCCCCGCACCCGCGCAGCGCGGCGAGCGCCCGCGGGAACGTCGTCAGGTCGAGGTGCCCGCCGCCCAGGTCGGTGCGGTCGCCGAAGGTCTCCTCCACGAACGCCGCCGCGAACCGCGCCCCGGCCACCGCCCGCAGCGTCTCCTCCGGCAGCGGCCCGGTGTCGGTGGCCCACAGGATGCGCGGGCCGCCGGCGCGGGCCAGGTCGTAGAGCACCGCGTCGCCGTCGCGCTGCACCCGGTGCGCGGCGGCGAGCGCCCGCACCCGGTACTCCGGCTCCCCCGCCCCGCCCAGCACCACCTCGTCGCCGGGCGCCACCGCGCGGAAGCGCACCGGATCGTCCGGGCCCACCCAGTGCCGGCACTCGGCCACCGCGTCGGCGGGGCCCACCACGTCCAGCGGCCCGGTGCGCCCGGCCCACTGCCGGAACAGCAGCGCCGCGGGGCCCAGGTGGTCGGGGTGCGCGTGGGTGAGCAGCAGGTGCCGCACGCCCGCGAGCGCGATCCCCGCCCGCGCCGCCGACCGGGGCGCCTCGGGGCCGCAGTCGAGCAGCAGCCGGCCGTCGACCAGCGCGGACGTCTGCGCGCGCACCTGGCCGCACCGCGCGGCCGCCAGGCAGGACGCGCACTCGCAGAAGGGGTTGGGCCAGCCGTCCGCGGACCCGCTGCCCAGCAGGACCACCCGCATGCCCGGCGCCGTCACCGCGCCGCCGCCGGCAGCACCGCGACGGTGCCGCCGCGCTCGAGCACCTCCACCCGCGCCCCGTACACCGCGCCGATCCGGTCGGCCTGCAGCACCTCGCGCGGCGTCCCGTCGGCCACCACGCGCGCGCCCGCGATCATCACCATGCGTCGACCGTAGTGGGCGGCCACGGTGAGGTCGTGCATGGCGGCGACCACCGTGATGCCCCCGTCCACCCGCAGCGACTCCACCAGGTCGAGCACCTGCTGCTGGTGGCCGATGTCGAGGGCGCTGGTGGGCTCGTCGAGCAGCAGCACCTGCGGCTGCTGGGCCAGCGCGCGCCCCAGCACCGCCCGCTGCAACTCGCCGCCCGAGAGCTGCGAGGCCGGGCGGGACGCGAGCCGCTGCAGGTCGAGCCGCTCGAGCACCCCGTCCACCACCTGCTTGTCGGCGGCCGATTCCACGCCGAACCGCGGCACGTGCGGGGTGCGGCCCAGCGACACCAGCTCCGCCACCGTGATCCCCTCGGGCACCACCGGCTGCTGCGGCATCAGCGCCACCCGGCGGGCCATGTCGCGGCGGCGGGTGCGCACGGGGTCGGCGCCGGCCACCGACACCGCGCCGGCGAGCCCGGTGCCCCCGGCGCGCCCCAGCAGGCCGGCGAGCGCGTGCAGCAGCGTCGTCTTGCCCGCGCCGTTGGGCCCCACCACCGACACCCACTCGCCGCGCGCCACGTCGAGGTCCACCCCGTCGAGCACCGTCCGCCCGCCGCGCACCACCGTCAGCCCGCGGCACGACACCGCCGGCGCGCTCACGCCATCCCCCGTCCGCGGCGCAGCACCACCAGAAAGAAGGGGGCGCCGATGGCGGCGGTGACCACCCCGATGGGCAGCTCGGCCGGCGAGAGCACCCAGCGCGCCAGCACGTCGGCGAGCACCAGGAACGACGCGCCCGCGAGCGCCGACAGCGGCAGCAGCAGCCGGTGACCCGGCCCGAACACCATGCGCACCGCGTGCGGCACCACGATGCCCACGAACCCGATCAGGCCGCTCACGCTCACCGCGGCCGCCGTGCCGAGGGTCGCCACCGCCACGAGCAGCAGCCGCACGCGGGCCGGGTTGATGCCGAGGCTCGCCGCCTCCACGTCGCCCACCGCCATGACGTCGAGGGCGCGGCGGAACGCGAACACCACCGCCAGCGTCACCGCCACGTACGGCAGCACCAGCGTCACGTCGGACCAGCCGTCGGTGCTCAGCCGCCCCAGCAGCCACGAATACACCTCGCGCAGCGAGTCCTGGTAGCGCTGCTGCACGAAGGTCTGCGCCGCGTTGGCGAACGCCGCCACGGCCACGCCCGCGAGGATCAGCACCACCTCGCCGCGCCCGCCGCCCACGCTGCGGCCCAGCAGGTAGGTGGCGGCCACGGCCACGATGCCGCCCGCGAAGGCCGCCGCCGGCAGCCCGTAGCCGCCCAGCGCCGCGCCCGAGCCGCCCGCGACGATCATGATCGTGGCGCCCAGGCCCGCGCCGCTGGAGACGCCCAGCAGGTACGGGTCGGCCAGCGGGTTGCGGAACACGCCCTGGTACGCGGCGCCCGCCACGGCGAGGACGGCGCCGACGAGGGCGCCGAGCACCACCCGCGGCAGCCGGATCTGCCAGAGGATGGCGTGCTCCTGCGGCGACAGGCCCGAGTCGAGGCGCACGCCCGGGATCGCGTCGGCCAGGTCGGCGAGCACCGCGCCCGCCGACAGGCCCGACGCGCCGATGAGCGTGGCCGCCAGCAGCACCGCGAGCGTGACGACGACGCCCGCGGCGATCACCGGCACGGGCCGCCGGGCGGCGCGCGTCCCCGGCACGGCCCGGGCCCCCGGGGCCGCCGTCACCCCGCCGGCTGCGGCTCGGCGGGCTGCGGCGCCGGGGTCTGCGCGGGCGTCTCGGTGAGGATCTGCGCAAGGTGCTCGGCGAGGTCGGCGATGCGCGGCCCCCAGCGGCTGGTGATGTCGTCGAGCAGCACGTGGACGCGGCCGTCGCGCACGGCGGCGATGCCCGACCAGCCGGGCCGCTCCGCCACCGACTGCGGCGAGGCGCCGCCGCGCTGCGCGTCGGCCAGGAAGATCAGCTGCGGGTCGGCCGAGACGACGAACTCGGACTGCAGCTGCGGATACGCCCCCGCCCCCGCGGCCGCGTCGGCGATGTTCTTCAGCCCGAACAGCCCGTAGATCTGACCGATGAACGACTGCGACGTGACGGTGTAGAGCGTGTCGTCGAGCTCGTGGAAGTACGTCAGCCCCGTGCCGGCGTCGCCCGCCTTGTCGACCGCGGCGGCGATGCGGGCGCGCACCGAGTCCACCACCTCGCGCGCCTTGTCCGCGTGCCCGGTCACCACGCCCACCTGGGCGTACTGCTCGTAGGCGCCCTCGATGGTGGAGGGTGCGGGCAGCTGCAGGTAGTGCACGCCCACCTTGTCGAGCCCGGCCTTGAGGCCGCCGTTGTCGTCGGAGAAGACCACCAGGTCGGGCCGGTAGCCGAGGATCGCCTCGATGTTGGGGGTGTAGCCGGACAGGTCGGTGGTGGGCACGCCCTCGGGGTAGTCGGACTGGTCGTCGACGGCGACGACCTGGTCGCCCGCCCCCACCGCGTACAGGATCTCGGTGGCCGACGGGCTCAGCGAGACGATGCGCTGCGGGGCGTCGGCGGGCGCCTCCGCCGCGGCGGCGCCGTCGCCGGGCGCATCTTCGCCGGACGAGCCGCACGCGGCCACCGCGCCGCCGAGCAGCAGCGCGAAGACCAGCGCGAGGAGGCGCAGGAGGGTGCGGCGCCGGGCCGCCTGGGCATGCGAGAGTGCTGGCACAGAGCCGTTCCTTCATCCGAGGCGCTTCGTGTGGCCGCGGGCCGGCCGACCCGGCTCGTCCGGCCCGCCTGGAATGCATCCACGCGCGGCCGGCATCACGGTTGCGGGACAGCGCCGGATTCGCACCGGACTTCACCGAAAACCCACGGCGACCGGGCAGGGCCGGTCGCCGGGTACTCTACGCGCCGCCCGCCGCCGGGCCCGCCGGACGCCCGCCCCTCAGCCGAGCGCCTGGCGGATGTCGTCCTCCAGGTCGCGGATGTCCTCGAGGCCCACAGACAGCCGCACCACGCCGTCGGTGATGCCGATCGCGGCCCGGCCCTCCGGCCCCATCGCGCGGTGGGTGGTGGTGGCCGGGTGGGTGGTCATCGTCTTGGCGTCGCCGAGGTTGTTGGAGATGTCGATGATGCGCAGCGCGTCGAGGAACTCGAAGGCGCGCTTCTTGCCCCGGCCCTCGGGCGCGTCGAGCTCGAAGGTGATCACCGAGCCGCCGCCGGACATCTGCGAACGCGCCAGGTCGTACTGCGGGTGCGACTCGAGGAACGGGTACTTGACCCACTTCACGGCGTCGGAGGCCTCGAGCAGGCGCGCGAGCACCAGCGCGTTGTCGGCCATCTTCTCCACGCGCATCGCCATCGTCTCGAGCCCCTTGACCAGGGTCCACGCGTTGAACGGGCTGATCGACGGGCCGGTGTGCCGGATCAGGTGCTTGACGGGGCCGCCGATGAACTCCTCCGAGCCCAGGATCGCACCGCCCATCACGCGCCCCTGGCCGTCGATGTGCTTGGTGCCCGAGTACACGGTGACGTCGGCGCCCAGGTCGAAGCTGCGCTGCAGGATGGGGGTGGCGAAGACGTTGTCGAGCACCACGGTGGCGCCGGCCGCGTGCGCCATCTCCGAGACCGCGCGCACGTCGACGATCTCCTGCATCGGGTTCGACGGCGTCTCGAAGAACACGGCGGTGGTGGGCTTCGAGAGCGCGTCGCGCCACTGGTCCAGGTCGGTGCCGTCCACCAGCACCGTCTCGACGCCCCAGCGCGGCAGCAGCTCGTTGCAGATCACGAAGCACGAACCGAACAGGCTGCGCGAGGCCACGAGTCGGTCGCCCTTGCCGCACAGCGCCGCCAACGCCGTGAACACCGCCGACATGCCGGTGGCGGTGGCATAGCAGGCCTCGGCGCCGTCGAGCAGCCGCATACGCTCCTGGAACATCTCCACGGTGGGGTTGCCGTAGCGGGAGTAGACGAAGCGCTCCTCCTCGCCGGTGAAGGCGCGCTCGGCGGCCTCGGCGCTGTCGTAGACGTAGCCGGAGGTCAGGTACAGCGCCTCGGCCGTCTCCTGGAACTGCGAGCGGGCGATGCCGCCGCGGATGCCCACGGTGGCGGGGCGGACGCCGTCGGGCAGGCCGTGCGCGGCGGGTGCGGGCTGATCGGGCATCGTGGGTCCTCCATACGGATCGGGCAGGCCGCCGGCGCGGGCCGGGCGGCTCAGGAGTGTCGGGGTGCGGGGCCGGACGTCAGGACTGACACCACGGCAGGCCCGCCGCGCGCCAGCCCTCGGCGCCGCGGTGGCCGTGCGCGTCGAGCGCGCCCTCGAAACCCTCGAGGATGTTGAACGCCGGGCCCAGCCCGGCCGCGGTGGCCGCGGTGGCCGCGCCGATGGAGCGCTGGCCCGAGCGGCACAGCATGAGCACCGGCGATCCGTCCGCCGCGCCGCCGCGCTCGTCGGCGATCTCGGCCCGCAGCTGCTCGACGAACCGCTCGTTGGGCACGCCGCCGGGGTAGCCCACCCACTCGACGAACCGGACCCGGCGCCCCAGCCCGGTCAGGTCGGGGGTGCCCACGTACTGCCACTCGGCCGCGGTGCGCACGTCGACGAGCACGGCGTGCGGGTCGTCGCGCAGCATCTCCCAGGCGCGCGCCGGGGTGACGTCGCCGGCGTAGGGCTGCGCGGGGGTCGTCGTCGTGTCCGCCATCGTGTGGAAGCCTCCCGCTGCATCGCGTGTTCCGCCGCCGGCGGGGGTGCGCCGCACGCCGGGACGGCCCGCACCGCCGCGCGGGCGACATCCAGTGTTCCACCGCGCGCGCGAGGCGCCGCGCGAGGGGCGGGTTGTGTCGCCCATCACCGGTGAATTGCGCGGAGACAAGTGTCACCCTTATCACAGGCTCCGGGTGAGCGTGCCCTAAACTGGACTGTCCATACCGTCTCGGTGTCTGCGCATGCGGGCGCGTCGCCGGGCCGGCCATCGCCGAGCGTCCGCCCCCGCGGGCGCCACTCGACAAAAAGGGTATGAAGTGAATCGTCCACTGCGTGTCGCAATCATTGGAGCAGGGCCTGCCGGCATCTATGCCGCAGACGCCCTGATGAAGTCCGATACCGCGACCTGTGGCTGCGGCGTCAGCATCGACCTGTTCGAGCGCATGCCCGCACCGTTCGGACTGATCCGCTACGGTGTGGCCCCCGACCATCCCCGCATCAAGGGCATCGTGGCGGCGCTGCACAAGGTCCTCGACAAGCCGCAGGTGCGCCTGCTCGGCAACATCGACTACGGCTCCGACGTCACCCTCGACGACCTCCGCACCATGTATGACGCGGTGATCTTCTCCACCGGCGCCAACGCCGACCGGCCGCTGCGCATCCCCGGCATCGACCTCGACGGCAGCCACGGCGCCGCCGACTTCGTCTCCTGGTACGACGGCCACCCCGACGTGCCCCGCACCTGGCCGCTCGACGCGCAGACGGTGGCGGTGCTGGGCGTGGGCAACGTGGCGCTCGACGTGGCCCGCGTGCTGGCCAAGACGGGCGACGAGCTGCTGCCCACCGAGATCCCCGCCAACGTCTACGAGGGCCTCAAGGCCAACAAGGCCACGGACGTGCACGTGTTCGGCCGCCGCGGCCCCGCGCAGGCCAAGTTCACGCCGCTCGAGCTCAAGGAGCTCAGCCACTCGCCCAACGTCGAGGTCATCGTCGACCCCGAGGACATCGACTACGACGAGGCCTCCGAGGCGGCGCGCCGCAACTCGAAGATCGTCGACCAGGTCGCCAGCATCATCCAGGACTACGCGCTGCGCGACCCGGGCGATTCCGTCAGCCGCATCCACCTGCACTTCTTCGAGAACCCGGTGGAGGTGCTGGGCGAGGACGGCAAGGTCGCGGGCCTGCGCACCGAGCGCACCGAGCTCGACGGCACCGGCAACGTGCGCGGCACGGGCGTCTTCCACGAGTGGCCGGTGCAGGCGGTGTACCGCGCGGTGGGCTACCTGTCGCAGAACGTCGCCAAGCTGCCGTTCGACGAGCAGGCGGGCGTGATCCCCAACGAGGCCGGCCGCGTCACCGCCGAGGACGGCTCGCACTTCGACGCCACCTACGTCACCGGCTGGATCAAGCGCGGGCCCGTGGGGCTCATCGGCTCCACCAAGGGCGACGCCAACGAGACGGTGGCGAACCTGCTCGAGGACTTCGACGCCGGCCGCCTGGCCGAGCCGCAGAACCCCGCCCAGGACGCGATCATCGAGTTCCTCGACGCCAAGGAGCACCCGTACACCACGTGGGACGGCTGGCACCGGCTCGACGCGTACGAGCGCACCCTGGGCGAGCCCGAGGGCCGCGAGCGCATCAAGGTGGTCGAGCGCGAAGACATGCTGCGCGCCTCGCACGGGCGCTGACGCACGCCCCCACACACAGCGCCCCGCCTCCCCGCGTCCCCCACGCGTTCGGTTAACCCTTGGCACGATTTCCCCCGGAGAAACTGCCCAGGGTTAACCCAACGCGGACGCGGAGGGAGGCGGGGCGCTTGCGTGCGCCCGGAGCCCGGCACGCGCCGCCCGCGCGCGTTCGGTTAACCCGTGGTAGTGCACGGGGGCGGTTTCCTGCCAAGAGTCAACCCAACGCGGGCTGGACGGAAACCGTGTCGGACGTCCGGCCGCGCGGTAGTGTGACCGG
>CAZDSL010000094.1:0-9413 GCA_964507655.1 uncultured Mycobacteriaceae bacterium
AACGGCGAGCGCACCGGCAACGTCTGCCTGGTCACGCTGGGCATGAACCTGTTCACGCGCGGCATCGACCCGCAGATCGACTTCTCCGACATCGACGAGATCCGGCGCACGGTGGAGTACTGCAACCAGCTGAACGTCCCCGAGCGCCACCCCTACGGCGGCGACCTGGTCTACACCGCCTTCTCCGGCAGCCACCAGGACGCCATCAACAAGGGCTTCGACGTGATGAAGACCGACGCCGACGCCGCGGGCAAGGACGTCGACGACATCGTGTGGCAGGTGCCGTACCTGCCGGTCGACCCCAAGGACGTGGGCCGCACCTACGAGGCCGTCATCCGCGTGAACTCGCAGTCGGGCAAGGGCGGCGTGGCGTACGTGATGAAGACCGACCACGGCCTGGACCTGCCGCGCCGGCTGCAGATCGAGTTCTCGCGGATCATCCAGGGGCTCACCGACTCCGAGGGCGGCGAGATCAACCCCAAGGCCATGTGGGACGTCTTCGCCGAGGAGTACCTCGACCGCAAGAGCCCGCTCGAGCGCATCTCGCAGGAGATGATCCCCGCCCGCAACGACGGCGACGACGACGAGATCATCGCCCGCATGAAGATCGACGGCGTCGAGCGCGAGGTGCACGGCTTCGGCAACGGCCCGGTGGCCGCGATGGTCGACGGCCTGGGCAAGGCCGGCTACCACGTGCGCGTGCTCGACTACTCGGAGCACGCCATGTCGGCCGGCGACGACGCCATGGCCGCCGCGTACCTCGAGTGCGCCGTGGAATGCCCCGACGGCGAGACGAAGGTCTTCTGGGGCGTGGGCCTGGCCCCGTCGATCACCGTCGCCTCGCTGCGCGCGCTGCTCTCCGCGGTCAACCGCGCCTGGTAGCCCCGCACGCCGCGGCGCCCCCGCCCCCGGACCGCCGGGGAGCGGGGGCGCCGTCGTCCGGCGGGTGCGGCCGTCAGCCCGCCAGGGCCGCGCGCACCGCGGCGCCGAGCACCTCCGCCGCGGGGGTGGACGGGTGCCCGGTGAGCTCGCGCAGGGCCGTCGAGTCGGTGTCGAGCGTGCCGCGGGCGGCGCTCGCGTCCGCGTCGGCGAGGATCGCGGCCGCCGTGGCGGGCACGCCCGCCGAGGTGAGGATGCCGGCGTACTCGGCCTCGGAGATCGGCTTGTAGGCCACCTCGCGCCCGGCCGCCTCGCCGATGATGCGGGCGAGGTCGGCGTAGCCCAGGTGCTCGTCGCCGCCGAGCTCGTAGACGCGCCCAGCGTGCCCCTCGGAGGTGAGCACCGCGGCCGCCGCCTCCGCGTAGTCGCGGCGGGAGGCGCCGGCGATCAGCCCGTCGCCCGCCGCGCCCATGAGCGCCGAGTACTCCAGCGCCGCGGGCACCGAGGCGAGGAAGTTGTCCCAGTACCAGCTGTTGCGCAGCATCGTGACGGGGATGCCGGTGGCCTCGAGCAGCCACTCGGTGGCGATGTGCTCCTCCGCCAGTCGCATGGGCGTGGCGTCGGCGCGCAGCAGGCTGGTGTAGGCGATGCGCCCCACGCCCGCGGCCACGGCGGCGTCGACGATGTTGGTGTGCTGCGCCAGGCGCGCGCCCACCTCGCTTCCCGAGACGAACAGCAGCGCGTCGACCCCCTCGAGCGCCGCCCGCAGCGCGGCCGGGTCCTCGTAGGCGGCGGTGCGCAGCTGCACGCCCCGCTCCGCCAGGTCGGCGGCCTTCGCCGGGGTGCGGACGATGCCGACGATGCTGCGCGCCGGGACGCCCCGGTCGATGAGGGCCTCCACGGCGAGGCGGCCGAGGTGGCCGGCGGCGCCGGTGACGGCGAAGGTGCCCCGGGTGAGGGCGGGCGTGGTGGTCATGCGGATCTCCTCGCGACTGTTCACTTACTTTTCGTAAGCACTAACCATTGTGCACGCACTTAACTTCCCGTGCTGCACGCGGTGCGCGGCCGCACTACCCTGGGCGTCATGTCCCAGGCGAGCACCGGCCCCCGGCGCGCCGGCGATGCCCCGCAGGCGGGCGCCGTCACCCGCGGCGACGTCTTCGCGCGCGACTGCCCGTCGCGCGCGGTGATGCAGGAGATCACCGGCCGCTGGGGCGCCCTCGCGCTCGCGGCGCTGGAGGGCCGCACGATGCGCTTCGGCGAGCTGCGCCGGCGCGTCGACGGCGTGAGCGAGCGGATGCTGGCGCAGACGCTGCGCACGCTCGAGCGGGACGGCCTGGTGCACCGCGAGGTGGTGCAGCACATCCCGCCGCGCGTCGAGTACAGCCTCACCGCGCTGGGCGCGCAGGTCGCCGCGCACCTGCTGCCGCTCATCGTCCTGCTCGAGGAGTCGATGCCGCAGGTGCGGCTGTCGCAGCAGCGCTACGACCAGGCCGCCGGCCCCGTGCGGGAGTGATCACGGCCTCCCCACTGCGCGCGCGGCCGCCGGCCCCTCCTGTGCCAGACTTTGCGGCATGACCGACGCCGCACCCGAGTCCCCCGCCGGAGCGCCGCCGCGCGCCCCCGGCACCGCGCGCCCGCGGCTCACCGCACGCGGCCGCCGGGCCATGCGGCTGGCGGCGTCGGCGGCGTGGGCCTCGCGCAAGAGCGGCCGCGGCAAGGGCGCCATGATCGGCGGCCTCATCGCCATGCAGGTGGACGGCTCGATCATGGGCCAGCTGGCCGCGGGCAAGCGCACCGTGCTGGTGACGGGCACCAACGGCAAGTCCACCACCAATCGCATGGTCGCCGCCGCGCTGCGCGGGCTGGGCGCGGTGGCCACCAACGCCGACGGCGCCAACATGGACGCCGGCCTCGTCGCCGCGCTGGGTGAGGCCCCCACGGCCCCCACCGCCGCGCTCGAGGTGGACGAGCTGCACACCCCCCACGTCGCCGACGCCGTCGCGCCCTCCGCCGTGGTGCTGCTCAACCTCAGCCGCGACCAGCTCGACCGCGTCGGCGAGATCAACACCGTGGAGCGCCGGCTGCGCGAGGGCCTGGCCCGCCACCCGCAGGCGGTGCTCGTGGCCAACTGCGACGACGTGCTCATCAGCTCGGTGGCCTGGGGCGCCCCGCGCGTGGTGTGGGTGGCCGCGGGCGCGGGCTGGGCGAACGACTCGGCCGGGTGCCCGCGCTGCGGCGAGCCCATCGTGCGCGACGCCGCCGAGGCCGCCGCCCACGCCCCGCACCCGCACTGGCACTGCTCCGGCTGCGCGCTGACCCGCCCCGAGCCCGACTGGTCCGTCGACGGCGACGTCCTCACCGCGCGGCCCGGCGCCGCCGGCCCCGGAGCATTCCGCGCCACGCTCGCGCTGCAGATCCCCGGCGGCGCCAACCGGGGCAACGCCGCGCAGGCCGTGGCCGCCGCCGTGGCCGTGGGCGCGGACGCGCACGAGGCCGTGCGCGCCGTGGGCACCGTCGCCGAGGTGGCCGGCCGCTACCGCACCGTCACCCGCGGCGAGCACCGCGCCCGGCTGCTGCTGGCCAAGAACCCGGCCGGCTGGCAGGAGGCGCTGGCCATGGCCGACCGCACCTCCGACGGCATCGTCGTCGCCGTCAACGGGCAGATCCCCGACGGCGAGGACCTGTCCTGGCTGTGGGACGTCGACTTCGAGGCGCTGGCCTCGCTGCCGCCGCGCGCCGACGGCTCCCCCGCCGTGGTGATCGCGTCGGGCGAGCGCGCCGCCGACCTCTCGGTGCGCCTCGCCTACGCCGGCATCGAGCACACCGCGGTGCCCGACCCGGTGGCCGCCGTCGACGCGTGCCCGCCGGGCTCCGTCGAGGTGCTCGCCAACTACACGGCGCTGCTGGGCCTGGGCCGCGCGCTCGACCGGGCGCAGAGCCGGGAGACGACGGAAGGGGCGCGCAGGTGAGCGACGTCGACACCAGCCGGGGCACGCTGCGGATCGGGCTGATCCTGCCCGACGTGCTGGGCACCTACGGCGACGGCGGCAACGCGGTGGTGCTGCGGCAGCGCCTGCGCATGCGCGGCTACGACGCCGAGATCGTGGCCACCGGCTTCGGCGAGCCGGTGCCCGATTCGCTCGACATCTACGCGCTCGGCGGCGGCGAGGACGCGGCGCAGCGCCTGGCGGTGCGGCACATGACGGCCCACCCGGGCCTGCAGACGGCGTACCGCCGCGGTGCGCCGATCCTCGCGGTGTGCGCGGGCCTGCAGGTGATGGGCGAGTGGTTCACCGCCTCCGACGGCGCCGGCGGCACCCGGCGCGTCGAGGGGCTGGGCCTGCTCGACGCCACCACCGAGCCGGGCGAGCCGCCGCGCGGCGGCCGCCTCGCCGCGAAGCTCGCCGCCCGCGGCCTCGGCAACGCGCGGCCCTCGCCGGGGCGGATCATCGGCGAGGTGGCCTCGACGCCGCTCATCGACGGCCTCGCCGCCCCGCTGACGGGCTTCGAGAACCACGGCGGCAACACCGTGCTGGGGCCCGACGCCCGGCCACTGGGGCGGGTCACCCGCGGCGTCGGCAACGCGCGCCCCACGGCCGGGGGCGGCGGGCGTTACGAGGGCGGGGAGCGCTACGAGGGCGCCGTGCAGGGACCGCTCGTGGCCACCTACATGCACGGGCCCGCGCTGGCCCGCAACCCGGAGCTGGCCGACCTGCTCATCGCCCGCGCCCTGGGCGTCGCCCCGGACGCGCTGCCGCCGCTGGACATGCCCCAGGTGGAGCGGCTGCGCGCCGAACGGCTCGCCGCGCGCTGAACCGCCCCTCAGGCCGGTGCGCAGCGGTCGCGGGTGCCGTCGACGGCGAACCAGCCGCGCTCGAACGCCTGCCAGCGCACCAGGTGCGGGCGGCACTCCTCGCCGTCGCGCGCCACGGCCCGCTCGAGCCGGCCGGGCGCGTCGCCCCACTGCACCCACAGCGCCCGGTCGAGGCGGGGGGCGATCGCCCGGCGCGCCGACGTCACGCCCTCGAGCAGCAGCACGTCGGGCACCGGCACGTCCACCCACGCGCCGGCGTGCGGCACGCCGCCACGCCACTCGACCCGCCGGTACCGGCCCGGCCGGCCGGCGGCGAGCGGCGCCAGCACGCCCTCCTCGAGCCGCGGCCACCAGGAGGCGGGGCGCTCCCAGGTGGCGAAGTCGTCGGTGCGCACCAGCGCCACCGCGGCGCCGTCGGCGCGCAGGCGGGCGGCCAGCGCGTCGGCGTGCACCGACTTGCCCGAGCCCGACGGCCCGTCCACCGCCCAGATCCGCACGGCGCCTAGAGCACCCGGCGCCCGGTGAGCGCGCGGCCCAGCGTCATCTCGTCGGCGTACTCCAGGTCGGAGCCCATGGGCAGCCCGGACGCGAGCCGGCTCACCGCGAGGCCGGGGAAGTCGCGCAGCATCCGCACCAGATAGGTGGCGGTGGCCTCGCCCTCGGTGTTGGGGTCGGTGGCGATGATGACCTCGGCCACCTCCACCGGGGCGCCGTCGGGCCCGGGCGCGGCGGAGCCCAGGCGCTGCAGCAGCTCGCGCACCCGCAGCTGGTCGGGGCCGATGCCGTCGAGCGGGTTCAGCGCCCCGCCCAGCACGTGGTAGAGCCCCTTGAACTCGCGCGTGCGCTCGATGGCGGGCACGTCCTTGGGCTCCTCGACCACGCAGATGCGGGTGCGGTCGCGCCGCGGGTCCTGGCAGATGCGGCAGCGCTCGCCGTCGGCCACGGTGCCGCAGTCGACGCAGTAGCGGACGCCGTCGCGCACCCGCTGCAGCGCGCCCATGAGCCGGTCGATGTCGGGCGCGTCGACGGTGAGCATGTGGAACGCGATGCGCTGGGCGCTCTTGGGGCCGATGCCCGGCAGCTTGCCCAGCTCGTCGATGAGATCCTGGACCGGACCCTCGTACATGGGGTCAGAACCCGGGCAGGCCGATGTCGCCGAGCGGGCCCGCCAGCGGGCCCATCAGCTCCCCCGCCGCCTTCTGCGCGGCCGCGTTGGCGTCGCGCACCGCGCCCACCACCAGGTCCTGCAGCGTCTCCACGTCGGTGGGGTCGACCACCGACGGGTCGATGACGATCGACTCCAGCTCGCCGGTGCCGGAGACCGTGGCCGTGACGAGCCCGTTGCCCGCACGGCCCTCGACGCGGCGGTTCGCCAGCTCCTGCTGCGCCTGGATCATCTGCTGCTGCATCTGCTGGGCCTGCGCCATGAGCGCCTGGATATCGGGCTGGCCTCCGGGTTGCATCGGGGTGCCGTCCTCTCGTCGGAAAGATCCTGCGTGCGGCCACCAGCGTAGCCGCTGGCTAGTCTGGGACGATGCGCGTCGCCCGCAGCGGCGCCGCGCGGGTGGGGCACTCGCGCGGCGCCGCCGCGGGAGTCGTAGCGTTCCTCTCCGCGGGGACGCGGTGACCCGGGCGGGGGCGGCCGGAGCACCAGTAGAGTCCGAGACGACGAAAGGCCCGACACCCACGTGAACCTCCACTCGGCAGCGCGTAGTTCACCCACGCCCCCCGTGCCCCCGCCCGCCCGTCTGGTCGGCCCCGTCGCGCACGCGGCGGGCGTGGAGCGTCTGCTGGCCAGCTATCGCGCGATCCCCGCGGGCGCGCCGGTGCGGCTGGCCAAGAAGACGTCGAACCTGTTCCGCAAGCGCAGCGCCACCGGCGCGCCCGGCCTGGACGTCTCGGGCCTGGGCGGAGTGATCTCCGTGGACGCCGCCGCGCGCACCGCCGACGTGCAGGGCATGTGCACGTACGAGGACCTGGTGGACGCCACGCTGCCGTTCGGGCTGGCCCCGCTGGTGGTGCCGCAGCTCAAGACGATCACGCTGGGCGGCGCCGTCACCGGCCTGGGCATCGAGGCCACCTCGTTCCGCAGCGGCCTGCCGCACGAGTCGGTGCTGGAGATGGACATCCTCACGCCCGCGGGCGAGATCGTCACCGTCCGCCCCGGCGACGAGCTCTTCCGCGGCTTCCCCAACTCGTACGGCACCCTCGGCTACGCCACGCGGCTGCGCATCGAGCTCGAGCAGGTGGACCCCTACGTGCGGCTGCACCACGTGCGGTTCACCGACCTGGCCGCGCTGCAGGAGGCGATGGGGCGCATCGTCGACGCGGGGCACTGGGACGGGCCCGGCGGTCCGGTGCGCGTCGACTACCTCGACGGCGCCGTGTTCACCGCCGACGAGGCCTACCTGGTGCTCGGCACGCGGACGGACACGCCCCGGCCCGGCGAGCGCCCCTCCGACTACACCGGCATGCACATCTACTACCGGTCGATCCAGCACCCGGCCGCGCAGACGCCGCGCACCGATCTGCTCACCATCCGCGACTACCTCTGGCGCTGGGACACCGACTGGTTCTGGTGCTCGCGCGCGTTCGGCACGCAGAACCCGCGCATCCGCCGCCTCTGGCCGCGCAGGTACCTGCGCAGCAGCTTCTACTGGAAGCTCATCGCGCTCGACCAGCGCTTCGACATCGGCGACCGCCTCGAGGCGCGCAAGGGCCTCCCCCCGCGCGAGCGGGTGGTGCAGGACATCGAGGTGCCCATCGAGCGCACCGCCGAGTTCACCGAGTGGTTCCTGCCCGAGACCGGCATCGAGCCGGTGTGGCTGTGCCCGCTGCGGCTGCGCGGCGCCGCGGCCGGCGGCGGCGAGGGGCCCGCGGCGGGGTCGCAGCCGTGGACGCTCTACCCGCTCGAGGCCGGCCGCACCTACGTCAACATCGGCTTCTGGTCGTCCGTGCCCATCGTGGCGGGCGAGCCGGAGGGCGCGATGAACCGGCGCATCGAGCGCAAGGTGGCCGAGCTCGGCGGGCACAAGTCCTTGTACTCGGAATCGTTCTACCCGCACGACGAGTTCACCCGCATGTACGGCGGCGACGAGTACGAGCGCCTCAAGCAGCGGTACGACCCAGACTCCCGCCTCCTCGACCTCTACGCGAAGGCGGTCAAGCAACAGTGACCACGTTCAAGGGAGCCCCCATGAACAGCATGTTCTCCTCCGGCATCCGCGCGGGCCTCATCCCCGCCGCACTCACCGGCGGCGCGCCGCAGCTCTCGCTCGCCGAGATGCTCGAGAAGGTCTCGCGCGGGCCGATCCCGCTGCGCTTCACCGCCTACGACGGCAGCTCCACCGGCGACCCGGATTCCCCGTACGGCCTGGAGCTGAAGACGCCGCGCGGCGCGAGCTTCATCGCCACCGCGCCCGGCGACCTGGGCATGGCCCGCGCGTACGTCTCGGGCGACCTCGACATCACCGGCGCCCACCCGGGCGACCCGTACGAGGTGTTCTCGCGGCTGCAGGCCATCCAGACGCACCGCCCGTCGGCCGCCGACGCGCTGGCCATCGCGCGCTCGCTGGGCCGCGAGCGGCTGCAGATCCCCACCCCGCCGCCGCAGGAGACCCTGCCCCGATGGCGGCGCATCGCCGAGGGCCTGCGCCACTCCAAGGAACGCGACGCGGAGGCGATCCACCACCACTACGACGTCTCCAACGCCTTCTACGAGCGCGTGCTGGGGCCGTCGATGACGTACACCTGCGCCACCTACCGGCACGCCGACGACACGCTCGAGCAGGCGCAGGAGGACAAGTACCGCCTGGTGTTCGACAAGCTCGGCCTCGAGCCGGGCATGCGGCTGCTCGACGTGGGCTGCGGCTGGGGCGGCATGGTGCGCTACGCGGCGCGGCGCGGCGTCCGGGTGATCGGCGCGACCCTGTCGAAGAACCAGGCCGAGTGGGCGCAGCGGGCGATCGCCGAGGAGGGCCTCGAGGACCTCGCCGAGGTGCGCTACACGGACTACCGCGACGTGCCGGAGGGCGGCTTCGACCGCATCTCGTCGATCGGGCTCACCGAGCACATCGGCGTGCAGAACTACCCGGCCTACTTCCGCTTCCTGTACTCGAAGCTGCGCCCGGGCGGGCGGATCCTCAACCACTGCATCACCCGCCCCGACAACAAGGGCAAGGCCAAGGCGGGCGCCTTCATCGACCGGTACGTGTTCCCCGACGGCGAGCTCGCCGGCTCGGGCACGATCATCTCGATCATGCAGGACACCGGCTTCAACGTGCGCCATGAGGAGGACCTGCGCGAGCACTATGCGCTGACGCTGCGCGACTGGTGCCGCAACCTCGTCGACAACTGGGACTTCTGCGTCGGCGAGGTGGGCGAGGGCACGGCCCGCGTCTGGGGCCTGTACATGGCCGGCTCGCGGCTGGGGTTCGAGACCAACATCATCCAGCTGCACCAGGTGCTCGCCGTCAAGCCGCTGGCCGACGGCAGCGCCGACGTGCCGCTGCAGCCGTGGTGGAGTTGGTGACCCGATGACCACCGACCTGCCCCCGCTGCCCCGCAGCCCCGAGGACACGCCCCCGCGCCCCCTCACCGTGGAGCTCGCGCACGGCACCCCGCTCACCGTGGCGCGGCCCGACCGCCCGCCGCGCGCGGGCATCGTGGTGGTGCAGGAGGCCTGGGGCGTCACCGGCTACATCGAGTGGCTGCTGCG
>CAZDSL010000095.1:0-9348 GCA_964507655.1 uncultured Mycobacteriaceae bacterium
CGGCGGTGGCCACCGCGCACAGCAGGGCCGCCGACGAGCTGAGCCCCGCGCCCTCGGGCACGCACGACTCGACGGCGACGTCCCACCCCTCGGCGGCGGCGGGTGCGAGCATCCGCTCGGCCTCGCGCACCGCCCCGGTGACGTAGCGGCGCCAGCCGTCGCCGCCTGCGCCGCCGGGGTGGCGGCCGGACACCGCGCGCACGGGGCCGGGCCCCGGGACGCGCCGCACCGCCACGTAGGTGCGCTGCGGGATCGCCATGGGCAGGCACAGGCCGCCCTGGTGGTCGGTGTGCTCGCCGATGAGGTTCACCCGGCCCGGGGCCGACCACACGCCGTCCGGGGGCGCGCCGAACCCGCGGGCGAACAGGTCGGCGGCCCGCCGGGCGCCCTCGGCGGCGTTCCACGCGACGGACGGGGCGATGCGCGGCGCCGTCATGCCCGCTCCGCCGCCGCGCTGCCGCAGGCACGCAGCCGCGCGGCCACCCGCTCGGGCACGGTGTCGCTGATCCACGCCCCCATCGCCGCCTCCGACCCGGCGATGTGCTTGAGCTTGCCCGGCGCGCGGCGGTTGGAGGTGAACCGCAGGTGCAGCCGGAAACCCTCGGCCACCGGGCCCGCTGCCGGCGCCTGGTACCACGCGGCCACGTAGGGGAGCGGCACGGCCGCGCCGCCCGGGGCGGCGAAGTACGCGTCGAGCCGGCGGACCAGCGCGGGATACAGCGCGGCGAGCTCGCGGCGCTCGGCGTCGCCGGTGCCCGGCAGGTCAGCCACGTCGCGCAGCGGCACCACCTCCACCTCCACGGGCCACCGCGCGGCGCGCGGCACGTACGCCACCCAGTGGTCCGTGCGCAGCACGATGCGCGCGCCGTCGGCCAGCTCCGCGGCGACGCGGTCGGCGTACAGGCCGCGCCCCGTGGCGGCGGCGTGCTCGCGCACCCGCCGCAGCAGCGTCGTCATCGCCGGCGGCACGAACGGGTACGCGTAGATCTGCCCGTGCGCGTGCGGCAGCGTCACGCCGATCTCCTCGCCGCGGTTCTCGAAGCAGAACACCTGCTCCACGCCGGGCAGGGCGCCCAGCTCGCGGGTGCGGTCGGCCCAGGCCTCGACCACGGTGCGCATGCGCCGCGCGGTGAGCCCGCCCACCGTCACCGCGGGATCCGGCGAGTAGCTGATCACCTCGCAGTGCTCCAGCGCCGGAAAGCGGTTGTCGAACACCACCACGTCGTAGTCGCCGGCGGGGATCTCGGTGCGCCGGCCCGCGGCGGAGGGCAGGAGCGGGTCGTCGGCGGCGGCCGGCAGGTGCGTGCGCTCGGCGCGCGCGGGCGCGATCACCACGTGCTCACCGGTGCGCTCGTCGAAGCGGACCTCGCCGGGCGGCGTGCGCGGGGCGGGCGGGCGCAGGTCGGCGGCGGAGCGGGTGGCGCGCCCCGAGACGTACGGTTCCGAATCGTCGAAGTAGTGCAGGGCGCGGCCGTCGGCGAGCCGGACGGACGTCTTGCGCACGAGCGGGGCGTCGGTCACCCGTCCATGGTGGCACCCCGGCGGCGCCGGGCGGGCCCCGCGCGGGGGATATCCTGGTCGCCATGGCACGACGCGCACCGCTGACCCCCGCAGACCCCACCCCCGTCCGGGAGGTGCCGCGGTCCATCGCCCGCCCCGAGTACGCCTGGAAGCCCACCGCCCGCGAGGGCAGCGAACCGTGGGTGCAGGACGAGGCCACCATCGAGGCCATGCGCACCGCGTCGCGCATCGCGGCGCAGGCGCTGGCGGAGGCGGGCGCGGCGGTGGCACCGGGCGTGACCACCGACGAGCTCGACCGCATCGCGCACGAGTACATGTGCGATCACGGCGCCTACCCGTCCACGCTGGGGTACCGCGGCTTCACCAAGTCGTGCTGCACCTCGCTCAACGAGGTCATCTGCCACGGCATCCCCGACACGACGGTGATCGAGGACGGCGACATCGTCAACATCGACGTCACCGCCTACTGGAACGGCGTGCACGGCGACACCAACGCCACCTTCCTGGCCGGCGAGGTCGACGAGGAGGCGCGCCTGCTGGTCGAGCGCACCCGCGAGGCGACGATGCGCGCCATCAAGGCGGTCAAGCCCGGCCGCGCGCTCAACACGATCGGCCGGGTCATCGAGTCCTACGCCAACCGCTTCGGCTACGGCGTGGTGCGCGACTTCACCGGCCACGGCGTGGGCCCCACCTTCCACAACGGCCTCGTCGTGCTGCACTACGACGAGCCGAACGTCGACACGATCATCGAGCCGGGCATGACGTTCACGATCGAGCCGATGATCACCCTCGGCGGCATCGGCTACGAGATGTGGGACGACGGCTGGACCGTCGTGACGGCCGACCGCTCCTGGACGGCCCAGTTCGAGCACACCCTCGTCGTCACCGATGCGGGCGCGGAGATCCTCACCCTGCCGTGAAGCCCGGCGCGCGGCGACGCGCCGCCGCGTACCGTGGTCTCCCATGACCGAACGGACCATCACGATCGGCGGGCTGGACCGTCGCGTGCACGTCACGGGCCCCGACGGGGCGCCCGCCGTCCTGATCCTGCTCGGCACCGGGGGAGCGTCGCCGGAGCCGTCCGCGCAGGTGCTCGCCGAGCGCCTGGAGGCGGCGGGCCTGCAGTCGTTCGTGTGGCGCTGGGAGGGCTCCGCGCCCGCGCACGAGGACGTCGCCGCCGCCATCGACCAGCTGGGGCTGCGCTGGGTGAACCTGGTGGGCACGGGCGACGGCGCCGCGGCGGCATGGCAGACGGCCGCACGGCACTTCGGGCGCGTGAGCTCGCTGGTGGTGCTCGACGCCGCCCACCCGGCCGTGGCGGACGCGCACGGGGCGGCGGCCGACGCGTCGTGCCCGGCGGTCGACGTGGCCACCACGCTGGTGGTGTGGGCGCCCGAATGCCGCCAGCCGGCCTACGCGACGGGCCGCCACGTGTACTCGGACTACCGCGTGGTGGAACCGGGCGCCGGTGGCGGCGGGGCCGAGGCCGTCGCGGCCGTCCTCGCCACCGAGACGGTGCTGCGCTCCAACCCCTGGTGACGCGCGGCCGTCAGAGGTCCAGCCCCAGCAGCGCGTTCTCCACCACCTCGGCGAGCGCCGGGTGGATCCAGTACTGCCCGCGCGCCATCTCCACGGCGCCCAGGCCGAACGACATGGCCTGGATCAGCGGCTGGATCAGCGTCGACGCCTGCGGGCCGAGGATGTGCGCGCCCAGCAGCGCGCCGGTGGCGCGGTCGGCGATGATCTTGCAGCGCCCGGTGGTGTCCTCCATGGCCCAGCCGTAGGCCACGTCGCCGAAGTCCTGCACCTTGACGGCGATGTCGGCGTACCGGGCACGGGCCTGCGCCTCGGTGAGGCCGACGCTCGCGATCTGCGGGTCGGTGAACACCGCCGAAGGGACGAAGCGGTGGTCGGCGGCGCGCAGCTCGGCGCCGGCGCGCTCGGCGAGCAGGTTGTCGCCCACCACGCGCGCCTCGTGGTTGGCGACGTGCTTGAGCTGGTGCGGCGAGCTCACGTCGCCCAGCGCGTAGACGCCCTCGGCGGTGGTGCGCTGGTGATCGTCGACCTGGACGCGGCCGTCGGCGGTGAGGTCGATGCCCGCCGCGGCGGCGCCGATGAGGTCGGCGTTGGGCGCGCGTCCCACCGCGACGAGCAGGGCGTCGCCGGAGAGCGCGGTGCCGTCGGCGAGCTCGAGCTCCACCCCGGTGCCGTCGGGGCGGCGGCGTGCCGACCGGACGGGGGAGTCCAGGTGCAGGTCCCACTTCTGCGCGGCCAGCGAGGTGAAGTGGGCGGAGATCTCGTCGTCGAGGTGCCGCAGCATGCGGCCGCTGCGGCCCACCACCGACACCCGCGA
Source organism: uncultured Mycobacteriaceae bacterium (assembly GCA_964507655.1). Lineage (GTDB taxonomy): Bacteria > Actinomycetota > Actinomycetes > Mycobacteriales > Mycobacteriaceae > Tomitella. The sequence goes on from CAZDSL010000095.1 coordinate 3,875, forward strand.
GCCGAGGCCCGAGAAGATGTGCGCGAACTCGGCGGCGATGAACCCGGTTCCGACGATGAGCAGGTGCTCCGGGGCCTCCTCCAAGCGCATCGCGTTCTCGTTGGTGAGGTACTCGACGCCCGAGCGGGCGATCTCGTCCGGGATCACCGGGCGCGAGCCCGTGGCCACCACGGCCTGGTCGGCGGTGATGATCGCGCCGGTGCCGGTGTCGATCACGCGCGGGCCCACGAAGCGCGCGTGGCCCTCGTACACCGTGACGTTGGGACAGTCCTCGATGCGGTAGCGGCGCCCGCCCGCGGAGATCGGGTCGATGCGGCCGAACACGCGCCGGACGATGTCGCCGCGGCGGACGCCGTCGACGCGGGCGTCCACGCCGTAGCGGGCGGCCCCGCGCACGGCGTCGGCCACGTCGGCGGCGTAGACGAACATCTTGGTGGGGATGCAGCCCACGTTGAGGCAGGTGCCGCCGAACACGCCCTCCTCGAGCAGCGCGATCCGCAGGTGCGCGTACCGCTCGTCGAGGAAGGTGTTGCCGGAGCCGGTGCCGATGACGGCGAGGTCGTAGTGCTCGTGCTCGCCGGCGGCGCGGGGGTCGGTCATCGTGCGGACTCCTTCCGGGCGCCGTCGCCGGCGCGCGCTGGTGCGACCGCGTCGATCCAGCGGTCGAGGACGGCGAATGCGCGGGCGCGCACCGCGGGGGCCGAGAGGAAGACGTCGTGCAGGGCGCCCTCGATCGGCACGATGGTGTTCTGCCCGCCCACGCAGCCGGACCAGCGGGCGATCTGCCGCACGTCGAGCACCGTGTCGGCGGAGCGGGTGGCCTCCGAGGGGCGCGCGGTGAACACGGTGCGCGCCGAGCGGAGCACGAGCGTGGGCACGCCGACGTCGAGGCCGCGGTGCAGGCGCGCGTGGCCGCGGCGCACGGCCCGCAGCCAGCCGGCGGTGACGGGGAACCCCGCCAGCGGCTTCCACTCGAGCTCGTAGTGCCACTCGCCGTCGCGGGTGGCGCTCACCGCGGCGCCGTAGACCTCCGACAGGGTGGTGGGCACGGTGGCGAACGGGCGGGTGCGCCCGAGGGCGTCGATGGCCGTGGTGCCCACCGAGCGCAGGTAGGCGGGCCCCTGCAGGTCGAACCACGGGCTGTTGAGCACCAGCCCCTGCACGGCGCCCTCGGGCAGGGCGGACCTGCGGCGCAGCCGGTCGAGCCACAGCGGCAGGATCAGCCCGCCCGTCGAGTGCCCCATGAGCAGCACCGGCCCGCCGTCGGCCGCGGCCTGCGCCTCGGCCAGCGCGGCGGCGAGCTCGGTGTCGTACTGGGCGAGGTCGCGCACGAAGTGCGGCGTCTGCCCCGGGCGCAACGAGCGGCCGCACTTGCGCAGGTCCAGGGCGTGGAACGCGTAGCCGAGGCCGGCCATGTGCTCGGCCAGGTGGCGCTGGAAGAAGTAGTCGGTGAAGCCGTGCACGTACAGCACCGCGCCGCGCGCGGGCGGCTCCGGCCGCGCCAGGTGCCGCACCAGCGTGGCTGTGATGTCGCCCTCACCGTCGGGATCGGCGCCCAAGGGGATTGCGAGGGAGGCGAAATCGGGACCGAGCACGTCAGGCTGCCAGCCGGGGGAGGTCATGCGTTCAGGTTAACGGGAGCGCAGGCGGGTCCGGGGGCGCCGGCGGTCACACCGGCGGCCCGGTCCCGTGCACGTGGGGCACGGACCGCCGAGTAACCTCGGGGGCGTTCCATGTCTCATATAGACCGAGGAAGTTGAGTTCCCAGTGGCGAATCCCTCAGGTGCGAAGCACAGCCCCCAAGGAGTGAAGACCGACGTCCTGCTCGTGGGGGCGGGCATCATGAGCGCGACGTTGGGCGTGCTGCTGCGGCAGCTGCAGCCGGAGTGGTCGATCGCGCTGGTCGAGAAGCTCGACGCCGCCGGCGCCGAGAGCAGCGACCCGTGGAACAACGCCGGCACCGGCCACTCGGCGCTGTGCGAGCTCAACTACACCCCGCAGACGGCGAACGGCGACGTCGACATCACCAAGGCCGTGGGCGTCAACGAGAAGTTCCAGCTCTCGCGCCAGTTCTGGTCCTACGCGGTCGAGCGCGGCATCCTGCCCGAGCCCCGCGAGTTCATCAACCCCATCCCGCACATGAGCTTCGTGCACGGCGCGGACGACGTCGAATACCTGGGCAAGCGGTACGAGGCCCTCGCCGGCCACCCGCTGTTCCAGGGCATGGAGTTCTCCACCAGCGAGGAGGAGTTCACCAAGCGCCTGCCGCTGATGGCGCGCGGCCGCGACTTCTCCGACCCGGTCGCCATCAACTGGACCGACGCGGGCACCGACGTCGACTTCGGCGCGCTCACCAAGCAGCTGCTGGCCCACCTCGGCCGCGACGGCGCCTCGCTCACCTTCGGCACGGCGATCACCGGCCTCAGCCGCCTCTCGGACGGCTCGTGGAAGGCCACCGCGGTCAACACCCGCAGCCGGCGCAAGTTCACGATCACCGCCAAGTTCGTCTTCGTCGGCGCGGGCGGCGGGGCGCTGCCGCTGCTGCAGAAGTCGGGCATCGCCGAGGCCAAGGGCTTCGGCGGCTTCCCCGTGAGCGGCGAGTTCCTGCGCTGCAACAACGAGGAGCTCATCGCCCAGCACGCCGCCAAGGTGTACGGGAAGGCGGGCGTCGGTGCGCCGCCGATGTCGGTGCCGCACCTCGACACCCGCGTGATCAACGGCAAGCGGGGCCTGCTCTACGGCCCCTACGCCGGCTGGTCGCCCAAGTTCCTCAAGAACGGCAGGCTCACCGACCTGCCCAAGTCGGTCAAGCCGAACAACCTCATGTCGATGGTGGGCGTGGGCCTCACCGAGTTCGGCCTCACCAAGTACCTCATCGGCGAGCTCGCCAAGTCGGCCGAGGGGCGCATCGAGACGCTCGGCGAGTTCGTGCCCACCGCGCAGGCGGGCGACTGGGACCTCATCACCGCCGGCCAGCGCGTGCAGGTGATCAAGCGCAAGGGCATGGGCGGTTCGCTCGAGTTCGGCACCGCGGTGCTCAACTCCGCCGACGGCACCATCGCCGGCCTGCTGGGCGCCTCGCCCGGCGCCTCCACCGCCGTGCACGCCATGCTCGACGTGCTCGAGCGCTGCTTCCCCAAGCGCTTCGCCGCCTGGCAGCCGCGCCTCAAGGAGATGGTGCCCTCGCTCGGCGTCGCGCTCTCGGACAACCGCGCCCTGTTCGACGAGGTCTGGGCCTGGTCGCAGAAGGCCCTGCAGCTCGACGAGCCCGCGCCCGTCCCCGCGCAGCCCGTCCGCGCCTGAGCCGGGGATGGACACGACGCACCCGGCCTACCTCGCCGGACTGCGGCTGCAGGGCCGCGAGGTGGTGCTGATCGGGGGCGGCTCGGTGGCCCAGCGGCGGCTGCCGCTGCTCCTCGACGCCGGCGCGCGGGTCACCGTGGTGGCCCCCGAGGTCACGCCCGCCGTGCACGCGCTTGCCGAGGCCGGGCGCCTCACGCTCGTCGCCCGCGGCTACCGGCGCGGCGACCTGGCGGGCGCGTGGTACGCGATCGTCGCCACCGACGACCCGGCGGTCAACGAGGCGGTCTCGGCCGAGGCGGAGGAGCTGCGCGTGTTCTGCGTGCGCTCCGACCGCGGCGCCGCCGGCAGCGCCGTCACCCCGGCCACGGCGCGCCATGCGGGCCTGACGCTGGGCGTGGCGGCGGACGGCGACCACCGCCGGTCGGCGGCGGTGCGCACCGCGCTGCTCGAGGCGCTGCAGTCCGGCGGCGCCGTGGCGGCCGACGACGCGCCCATGCCCGCGGGCGTGGCGCTGGTCGGCGGCGGGCCCGGCGATCCCGACCTCATCACCGTGCGCGGACGGCGCCTCCTCGGCCGTGCCGACGTGGTCGTGGCCGACCACCTCGCGCCCGCCGCGCTGCTGGCCGAGGCGGCACCCGGCGCCGAGGTGATCGACGCGTCCAAGCTGCCGTACGGGCGCGCCATGCACCAGGACCGCATCAACGAGCTGCTCATCGAGCACGCGCGCGCCGGCCGGTTCGTGGTGCGGCTCAAGGGCGGCGACCCGTACGTGTACGGGCGCGGCTTCGAGGAGCTCATCGCGTGCACGGAGGCGGGCGTGCCCGTCACGGTGGTGCCCGGGGTGACGAGCGCGTTCTCGGTGCCCTCGGCCGCCGACGTGCCGGTGACGCACCGCGGCGTCGCCCACGAGGTGGTGGTGGTGAGCGGTCACCTGCCGCCCGGGCACCCCGATTCGCTCGTCGACTGGCCCGCGCTTGGACGGCTCAGCGGCACGGTGGTGATCCTCATGGGCGTGCGGAAGCTCGCGCGGTTCACCGCCGCGCTCATCGACGGCGGGCGCCCCGCCGACACCCCGGCCGTCATCATCCAGGAGGGCACCACCGAGCACCAGGCGGTGGTGCGCGCCCCGCTCGCCGAGCTGGCGCGGCGGGCGGAGGAGGCGGGCATCGCGCCGCCCGCCGTCACCGTCATCGGCCCCGTCGTCGGGGTGGGCGACGCGGTGGCGGGGCGCACGCCGCTGCCCCGCTGAACCGGGCGGGCGCCCGGCGGGTCAGCCGGTGACGATCACCAGCGAGCGCGGCCCGTCGGTCTCCACCCGGAGCCCGGCGGCCGCGGCGGCCCCGGCCACGTCGTCGAGGTCGGCCGGCTCGTCCTCCGCCAGCGCGAGTGCCCGCGCCAGCAGGCCCTTGTGGTGCTTGTTGAAGTGGCTGACCACCGTGCGGGTGCCGTCGGGGCGCTCGGTGAGCACGGTGGCCGTCACCGCCTCGGCCACGGGGCCCAGCGCGCGGTAGCCGCCGGAGCGCAGGTCGACGACGAGGCCGCCGTCGGCCACGGCGCGGATCGCGTCGGGCAGCAGCGGCTTCCACAGCGACGCCAGCGTGCCCATGCCGGGCAGGCGCGAGCCCGCCGAGAGCCGGTACGCCGGCACCCCGTCGGACGCGCGCAGCACCCCGAACAGCGCCGAGCCCACGCCCAGGCGCGCGTGCGCCCGCTCCCGCTGCGCCGGCGTGAGGGAGGCGGCGTCGAGCGCGTCGTAGAGGACCCCGGTGTACCGCTGCAGCGCCGGCATGACCGGCGCGTCCCACAGGGCCGCGTTGCGCCGGGCCTCGGCGGCCTGGGTGGGCCCCAGCTTGAGCGCGGCGGCCGCGGCGTCCGGGTCGGCAGACAGCTCGATCAGCGACTCGACCAGCGCCTTGCGCACATCGGTCAGCTCCGGGGCGCACAGGGAGGACAGGTCGAGGGCGGGGCCGTCGCCGCCGGGGGCCTTGGTCTCGGACGGGGGCAGCAGCACGAACACGAGGCATCACAGTAGTGCACCCGGCGCGGCCGCCCGCCGCGCGCGGTGGCTGCTGCGGGGTGCGGCCGCGGGCCGACTAGGCTGCGTACCCGTGATCACTCGCCTGTCCCAGCTGTTCCTGCGCACCCTGCGCGACGACCCCGCCGACGCCGAG
>CAZDSL010000096.1:0-9345 GCA_964507655.1 uncultured Mycobacteriaceae bacterium
GGTTGGCGGCGAGCATGCCGTGGGTGTTGACGACGCCCTTGGGCGAGCCGGTGGAGCCGGAGGTGAACAGGATCTTGGCGACGGTGGCGGGGCCGATCGCCGCGGCGCGCTCGCGGATCCGTGCGATCAGGGCCGGCTCGTCGTCCTCGAGGCCGTCCAGGGCGACGGTGCCGGGGATCGCGCCGCGGGAGCTCATGGCGACGGGCGCCGCGGCTGCGGGCCCCGTCAGCGCGGCGACGGCGTCCGCGTACTGCGGGCCTTCGGCGAACACGGTGCCTGGGCGTACGAGCTCCGCCATCGCGCGCAGCTTGGCGTGGTCGGAGGTGGTGAGCGAATAGGCGATGCTCACCGGCACCACGGGCGTGCCCAGGTGCATCGCCGCGAGCATGACGGCGAGGTGGTCGACGCCCGGTTGCGACAGGATCATGACGGGGCGGTCGGCGAGGCCGCGGGCGAGCAGACCGGCGGCGAGCCGCTCGGCGCGGGCCGCCATCTCGCCCCAGGTGACGCGGCGCCACGGGCCGGAGGGGGTGTGGCCTGCGGCGTTGCTGCCTGGGGTTCCAGAGCTGATGTTCGCGGGGCCCGCGCCCTCGGGGATCCGCTCGGCGATGAGCAGGCGCTCGGGGTGCGCGGCGGCGCCGGCGCGGAACGCGTGGACGAGGCTCGGCTCGTGCGGGGCGAGGGGGTCGCGCGAGCGAAGCACGACGGTGCCGTCGGGCCGCGTCAGCGATTCGGTGTGCACCGGGGCGAAGGTGGCGTGCATCGATGGGCCTCCGTGAGTGTGTTGTGCATCACTTCACCGACAGTCTACAATCGATACAAGGTTCGTGCGTTAAATGTAGAGAATCCATTTCTGCAGGGCAGATGCCGGCGTGTCCCGTCGGCCGCCGCGTCCGCCGGGCCTGCCCAGCCCCGCACATCACGTCGCGCATCCGCGCGCGGAGGGAGAAGTTATGACCACTGCATCCCAGAGCCCCGCCGCCATCCCGCCGGTGCAGCTCGACACGGTCGACTGGATCGTCGTCGGATCGGGCGTGTACCTCGCGCCGCTCCACGAGATCGAAGAGGGGGCCGGCACCGCGTTCCTGCGGTTCGATCAGGGCGCGGTGAGCCACATGCACCGGCATCCGGCGGGCGAGGAGATGTACGTGATCTCGGGGCGCCTCAAGGTGGGGGACGTGGTGATCGGCGCCGGCGACTACCTGCGCACGCCCGCCGGCGTCGTGCACGAGGCGCGGGCACTCGAGGACTCGGTGGCGCTCATCATCGTCCCCGAGCCCCTCGAGTTCCTGTAGTTGCTGCGGCCCGCCCGCCCTCTTGCGCCGAGTGGGGCCGTGCGGGGTGCCCGCCTGCGGATTCCCCGCGGAGGTTGCCCCACTCGGCGAGGAGGGGAGAGGGCCGGCGCGGTGCGGGACCTACTTCGAGATCCAGGTCTTGCCCAGCAGCATGATGCCGTCATTGCTGGGCAGGGCGCCGTGCACGTTCTGGTTCCAGGCGACGAAGTTCGCGCCCCAGCCGAGCGAAAGGTACGGCACGTCGTCGTGCATCTTCTGCTCGACGGCCTTGAGCGCGTCCTTCTCCGCATCGTCGGAGGTGGCCGTCTGCGCGGCGTCGAGCAGCGTGTCCATCTCGGGGCTGTTGTACCCGGTCAGGTTGTTCGGCGAGTCGCTGCGCAGCGCTGCGCCCAGGCGCAGGTAGGGCACCGCGTCCGAGATGCTGCCGGAGCCGTACGTGATGTCGAAGTCGTGGTCGACGTAGAGCCGCTTGACCATGTCGGTGATCGAGGCGGTGTACTGCACGTCCACGTCGAAGCCGACGGCGTTCAGCATCGCCTGGGTCGCCGTGGCGATGGCCTGCGACGTCGGGCTGTTCACGGTCACGTAGTCGATCTTGCCGTCGAAGCCCTTGGCCTTGGCGGCGTCGACGAGCTGCTTGGCCTGCGCGGTGTCGACGGTGAAGGCCGGCACGTCGTTGTGCCACTTGGACCAGTCGGCGAAGATCTTCGTCGTCGGGTGGCCTTTGCCGTTGAACGCGCGCTGGTTGACCACATCGGGGTCCACCGCCAGGGCGATGGCCTTGCGGACGTCGGCGTCGGCGCCGGGGTGACCCTCGCGGTTGTTGATCTCGAGGACGTCGTTGACGTTGAGCGGCTCGTAGAAGCCCGGGTACTCGGACTTCGCCTGCGCCACCCACTCGGCCTGGCGCAGGAAGGTCATCTGCACGCCGCCCGAATCCATCGCCTGGATGCGCGGCTGGCCGCCGGCGATGTCGACGAACTTCAGCGTGTCGAGGTACGGCTTGCCGTCCCAGTAGTCCTCGCGGGGCTTGAGCTCGAGCGAGCTGGCCGGGGCGAAGTTCGCGACGGTGTAGGGGCCGGCGCCGATGGGCTTGAAGTTGTTCGGATCCGCGTACGCGGCGGGCGCGACGATCATGCCGTGGCCGAACGTGAGCAGCGCCGGGAACTCCGAGAACGGCGCGTTCATCGTGAACACCACGGTGTGCGCGTCGGTGGCCTTCATCTCCTTGACGCCGGAGGCGAACTGGTCGCTGCCCACGCCGTGGTTCTCGTTGTAGCGGTTGATGCTGCCGACCACCGCGGCGGCGTCGAGCGGCTCGCCGTCGGAGAAGGTGACGCCGTCGCGCAGCGTCAGCGTCCAGGTCAGGTGGTCGTCGCTCTCGGTGAGCGACTTGGCCAGCTGCGGTACGTACTCCTGCTTGTCGGCGTCGTAGCGCACGAGCAGGTCGTAGATGCTCGCCATCTCGGTGCCGCCGGTGGAGCCGGCGACCTGCGTGACCAGCGGATCGAGGCTCGAGGGCATCGAGTATCCGGCGAAGGTCAGCGTGCCGCCGCTGACCGGGCTGCCCGCGTCGGGCTGGCTGCCGATGATGCCCGCGGAGGTGACGACGGTGTCGCCGGCGGTGCCGCCGCCTGAGCCGCCGCTGTCGCCGTTGCCGGCGCAGCCGGCGAGCAGTGAGGTGCCGGCGAGCACGGTGAGGGCCGCGAAGCCCATCCGCTTGCCCACGAAGCGCTGGGTCATGAGGGTTCTCCTTGTTTCATTCGGTTCGGTGGGTGGAGCTGAGGGGGGAGGCGCTGCGGGGCGGCGTGATCGACGCCCGCCCGGGCGACCGGTCAGAGGATGTTGAAGCGGTCGATGATGCGCCCGGCCGGGATGAGGCCGTAGCGGATCTTGTACTTGAAGCTGCCCGCGAACCGCACCGGCTCCGGATCGGTCATGGGCAGCACGGTGCGGTCCAGACGGCCCTCCACCAGTGCGTTCGCCAGGTCCATGCCCAGCAGCGGTCCCAGGAACACGCCCCAGGTGCCCAGGTTCATCAGCGAGATCACGCCGTCGTCGACGCGGTAGAGCCTCGGGTAGTCGGCGTGGTAGACGGACGAGGAGCTCGCCGTCATGCCCGTCCAGTACGACTCGAGGCGGATGTCGGCGTCGCGCGTGATCGGGAAGATGCGGTGCAGGAAGTCGAGGGTGCTCTTGAAGTGCTTCTCGGCGCGGTCGGCGCCGAGGGGGCTGGGGATCGAGGCGGTGATGATGCGGTTGCGCTCGTCGATGACCATCGGCGTGAGGCCGGTGGGGAACTGCGTGAACGCCGCGCGCGACGGGTTCACGGCGTCGAGCACATCCTGGGGCAGCGGCTCGGTGGCCAGCGCGTAGGCGGTCAGCGGGTACTGCGTCTTGGTGAGCTCGGGGAAGAACTGGTTGCCCACGTGCCCGTTGGTGCACAGCACCACCTGGTCGGTGAGCACGCTGCCGTCGCGGGTGCGCACGCGCCAGCGGGTGCCCTCCTTGTCGCAGGCGATCACGGGCGAGTCGCCGAACACGCGCGCACCGTTGTCTGCGGCCGCCCGGGCGAGCCCCTGGGAGAACAGGTACGGGTTGACGAAGCCGCCCTCGCGCCAGTGCAGGCCGTAGGAGTACTCGCTGGTGCCCAGCAGGTGGGTCAGGTCGGACTTGCCCACGACCTCGACGTCGTAGCCGTGGCTCTTCCACAGCTTCGCCTTCTCCTCCTGCTCGCCGTAGCGGCGGAAGGAGGCCTCGACCATGCCGGTCTTGCGCGCATCGCAGGCCATGTTGTGCTTGGCGGCGAGGTCGTAGACGATGTCGCGGTTCTCCACGACCAGGTCGAGCAGTCCCTTGCCCTTGTCGGCCCAGTCCTTGGTGGGGTCGAGCGTGGCCAGGTAGGGCTGCACGTGGCCGGCGTTGCGGCCCGACGCGCCGTCGCCCGGCTGGCCGGCCTCGAGCACCACGACGTCGACGCCGCGCTCGGCCAGATGCAGGGCGGTGGAGGCGCCGGCGAAGCCCGCGCCGACCACCACGACGGAGGCCTCGGTGTCGCCCTTGAGCCCGGTGAACGGCTCGGGCAGGGTCTTGGGCGCCCAGCCGACGTACCGGATGGGCACGTCGCCGCGCTCGTAATCCGAGCGGTTGAGGGGCGTATCGAGCGGGCTCATGGAGGATTCTCCCTGGGTCGTGGTGCGATGGTCGGTCTCCGGCGCGGCCGCCGGGGTGGAACGGGGTCGGGGATGGGGAGGGCCGGTCAGGCCTTCTCTGCGGCCGGATTGAGGGGGGCGGGGGTGCGATCGCCGGCGCGCGTGGCCTGCTCGAAGACGTGCGCGATGCGCAGCACGTCGAGGTCGGCGCGGTGCGGCCCGACGATCTGCAGCCCCACGGGCAGGCCGGACGCGGTGAAGGCGGCCGGCACCGAGATCGCGGGCGAGCCGGTGAGCGTGATGATCGACGACGACTGCATCCAGTCGATGTAGGTGTGCTGCGGCACGCCGTCGACGACGGTGGGGTACTCGGTCCCCACCGGGAACGGTGCCACCTGACTGACGGGCAGCAGCAGCGCGTCGTAGCGCTCGAAGAACGCGCGCACCCGGTCGTACAGCACGCCGTGCATGGCCTCCGCCCGCGCCACGTCGCCGCCGGTCAGCCGCGCGCCGCGCGCTACGTTCCAGCGGATGGTCTCCTTGAACCGCTCGGGCATCCGCATGACCGCGTCGCCGAACTGGCCGTGGAACATCCATGCCCGCAGCGTCTGGAACGTCTCGGCGGCGCCGCCGAAGCCGGGGCAGGCGCCCTCGTCGACCTCGGCGCCGAGGGCACGGAACGCGGCCGGGACGCCGGCGAGCGCCGCGCGCACCTCGCGGTCGACGGGGACGGCGCCGCCGAGGTCGGCCGAGAAGGCCAGGCGCATGCCCGCGAGGTCGCGGTCGAGCGGGCCGGCGAACACGGCCGGATCGTCCTGGAGGCTGATCGGCGAGCGGGGATCGGGCCCGGCCATCACCGACAGCAGCAGCGCGGCGTCGGCGACGGTGCGGCCCATGGGGCCGGCCACCGGCAGCGGCGACCACGAGGCCGCGTGCTGCCAGGTGGGCACCCTGCCGGGCGACGGGCGGAAGCCGACCACGTTGCAGAACGACGCGGGATTGCGCAGCGAGCCCCCCAGGTCGCTGCCCTCGGCGAGCGGCACCATGCCGGTGCGCAGCGCCGCCGCGGACCCGCCGCTCGAGCCGCCCGCGGACCGGCCCGTGTCGTACGGGTTGCGGGTGACGCCGAAGAGCGTGTTGAAGGTGTGCGACCCGGCGGCGAACTCGGGCACGTTGGTCTTGCCGATGACGATCCCGCCCGCGCGGCGGATGCGCGCCACGTGCAGCGCGTCGGCGGCGGGCACGTTGTCGGCGAACAGCGGCGATCCGTAGGTGGTGCGGATGCCCTCGGTGTCGGCGGTGTCCTTGACGGCCACGGGCAATCCGTGCAGCGGCGGCAGCGTCGTGCCGGCGGCGGTCTGCTCGTCGGCGCGCGAGGCCTCGGCGCGGGCGCGGTCGGCGGCGAGGGTGACCACGGCGTTGATCCGTGGGTTGACGGCCTCGATCCGCTCCAGGTGCGCCTCGAGCACCTCACGCGCCGAAACCTCGCCGGCGCGCAGCAGCGCGGCCTGCTCGGTGGCGGTGCGATCGCAGAGGGTGCTGTGGTTCACATGAGCAAGATAGACGAACCGCCGCCACAACACAACAGTTGTTTTGTCAGTCGGTACGGGCCTGCGGTTGCCGGGCTGCAGGCCGCGCGTCATAGTGGAACGACGGTGCGGATTCGCAGGTGAGCGTGCCGGAGCGGGCGCCGGGGTCCGCCGCCGTCCCCGTGGGCGGTCGCCGGGGAGCGGGAGTCGTGACAACTGTTGTTATGCTCGCCGCGGGGTACACGGCCGGTGGGTGGCCGGGCCCGCCCCCGCGGTGCGGGGGCGGGTACCCCCTGCGCCGGCGGGATCGCCGCACCGGATCCCGGCACCGGGATCGCCGCCCCGCGCCCGGAACCCCTGCCCACCCACATGTCAGCGTCAGGACCGCATCGGCGGCGGCGACGCGGGAACGGAGCGCGATGACACGAGCCACCACCGAGGATCCGCGGCGCCGGGTCGCGGAGGCCGCGTGCGATCTGGTCGCCGAGGGCGGGCTCGAGAACGCCACCATGCGCCGGGTCGCCACGCGGCTGGGCACCACCACCGGCTACATCTCGCACTATTTCTCGGGCAAGGAGGAGCTGCTGGAGGCGGCGCTGACCTCCGCGCTCGACACCGTGGTCCAGACCGTCACCGGAGGCGCCGCGGCCGCCGGGCTCGACGGGTGGCTGACCTTCATCGAGCAGGCGCTGCCGCACGACCCGGCCACCGAACGGTTCTGGCGCGTCCTCGTGGCGTTCGAGGCGGCCAGCCTCGCCAGCCCGCGGCTCACCGAGGTGCTGCACACCTACGCCGCCGACAGCGAGCGGCGGCTGGCGGAGGTGCTCGCCGCGGAACTTCCCGAGGGCACGCCCGACCGCGACGTGCGCGACCTCGCCCGCGCGGTGTGGGTGGTGGTGGACGGCATCGGCACCACCATGGTCATCAATCCGGGCGCGCTCGACCCGTCGCGTCGTCGCGCGGCTCTGCACGGCGCGGTGCAGGCGCTGATCGCGGACACCCGGGCGGGAGCAGGCCCGGCGAAGCCGGAGGTGGCGGACCCGGTGGACACGGGCGCGGCGGACCCGGGCCCGGCGGGGGCCTGACGCCGGCGGTGCAGGCTCAGCCGCCGGCTCAGCCGCGGCGCACGATCTCCTCGAGCACCTCGGGGCCGCCCTGCACGGCGGTGCGCTGCAGGTGGTGGTCGAGGGCGCGCAGACCGCCGAGCTCCTCGCCGCCCCCGGCCCGGCCCGGCCCGCCGTGCACCGCCTGCGCCACGGCCGCCCCGTGCCCGGTGTTCTCGCCGGCGCTGTCGCGGTCGACCACCAGGATGCGTCCGTGCCACGGCGCCGCGGCCAGCACCACGCGGGCCGCGAACTCCCGGTCGGCCGTGACGATGCTCGCCGCCAGGCTGCCCTCGCCGCGGGCGATCAGCGCGGCGAGCTCGTCGGCGCCCGAATAGGGGAGCAGCGTGGCGACGGGCCCGAAGGCCTCGACCTCGTGCGGCTCGGGTCGCGACGGGTCGTCGGCGCGCAGCAGGATCGGCGAGACGAACGCCCCGGCCGCGTAGTCGGCGCCCGCGCCGAAGTTCTCCGGCGGCGCCGCCGGGTCGCCGAAGACGATGCGCGCCCCGTTCTGCAGCCGCGCGACGGCCGCGCGCACGTCGTCGCGCTGCTCCTGCCCGGTCAGGGCGCCCATGCGGGTGCCCTCGTCGCCGGGATTGCCGACGGTGACGGCGCGCAGCCGCGCGATCACGGCCTCCTGCACGGCGTCGAGCATCCCGGCGGGGACGAACGCGCGCCGGATCGCGGTGCACTTCTGCCCGGCCTTCTGCGTCATCTCCGCGGTGAGGCCCTTGACGAACACGTCGAACTCGTCGGTGCCGGGCACGGCATCGGGCCCCAGGGCCGAGGCGTTGAGCGAGTCGGCCTCGGCGGTGTACCGCACGCCCCGGCGGACGACGGCGGGGTGCGCACGCAGGGCCGAGGCCGTGTCGTGCGAGCCCGTGACGGCCAGCGAGTCCTGCGGGCCGAGCTGGTCGATGAGGCCGTCGGGCCGCGCGCACACCAGCTGTACCGCGCCCTCGGGCAGCACCTGCGAGTCGATGATCGCGCGGAAGACGGCCTCGGTGAGGTAGGCGGTGCGGCTCGCGGGCTTGATGATGGACGGCACGCCGGCGAGCAGAGCGGGGGCGAGCTTCTCGAGCATGCCCCACACGGGGAAGTTGAAAGCGTTGATCTGCACCGCCACGCCCGTGCGCGGCACCCGCACGTGCCGCGCGCCGAAGGTGCCGCCCTTGCCCAGCGGCTCGAAGTCGCCGTCGGTGAGCACGTTCGAGTCGGGCAGAGCCTTGCCTTTGCCGCCGTAGACGAACAGCGCGTTGACACCGCCGTCGATGTCGAACGCGGCGTCGCGCCGGGTGGCGCCCGTGCGCAGCGACAGCTCGGTGAACTCGCCGATCAGCGCGGCCAGGTGCTTGCCCAGGTCCTTGAGCATGGCGGCGCGGGACGCGAACGTCATGGCGCGCAGGGCCGGGCCGCCCACCGTGCGGGCGTGCGCGACCACCGGCGCGTAGTCGAGCGGGCGCGCCGAGATGCGGGTGATGGGCTCGCCGGTGGCGGCGTCGGTGAGCAGGGTGCCCTCGTCGTCGGGCCGCAGCCACCCGCCGCAGACGTAGCTGTGCAGGATGTCGGTCATCGTCACTCCTCGCGTCGGGTGCATCTGTGGTCGGCCGGGGCTCAGCCGCCGGGTCCGGCCGGGGACTCGGTGAGGCATTCGTCGAGGGGGATCTCGGCGAGCTCGGCCCGGTAGCGGCGGCGGGCCTGCTGGTACTCGCCCACGCCGTAGTCGATCCAGTCGTTGTCCTGGCCGGTGCGGACCACCGTGGCGGGCACGCCGAGCGCGACACCGCAGGGCGGCACCTCGAAGCCCTCCGTCACCAGCGCCTGCGCGCCGACGATCGCGCCGGTGCGCACGACGGCGCGGTTCAGCGTCACCGATCCGGAGCCGATGAGGCAGCGGTCCTCGACGGTGCAGCCCTCGAGGTGCGCGTTGTGCCCGACGACGCAGTCGTCACCGATCACGGTGGGCCACTCCTCGGTGGTGTGCAGGACGGTGCCGTCCTGCACCGAGGTGCGCGCGCCGATGCGGATGGCGCCGAAGTCGGCGCGCAGCACCGCGGCCGGCCACACCGAGGCATCCTCGCCGATCTCGACGTCGCCGATGAGCACGGCCTGCGGGTGGACGAAGGCGGTGGGGTGTACGCGCGGCGCGACGTCGCCCAGCCGGTAGCAGGGCATCAGGCGCGACCCTCCGAGGGCAGCCCCACCAGCGGGTACACCCGCGCGAGGTTGCCGGCGAGGATCGCGTCGAGCGTCTTGTCCTCGAGGC
>CAZDSL010000097.1:0-9326 GCA_964507655.1 uncultured Mycobacteriaceae bacterium
CCGCCGTCTGCCGCCTCGCCGGCGCCGGTCCCGGCGCCCGCGCCGCCGGCCGCGTCGAGCAGGCGGAGCACGTCGTCGACCGAGAGCGCCTTGGGCAGCCGCCTGCCCGGCCTCGGCGGATGCACCTCGCGGGCGACGTCGGCGTCCACGATGTGCTCCGCGGCGGCGAACCGGTGCAGCCCGCGCACCGCCACCAGGGCGCGGGCGGCCGAGCTCGCCGCGAGCGGCGCCGCGCCCGTCGCCGGGTCGCCCTGGCGCAACGAGGCGAGGAATCCGGCGACAGCGGCCTCGTCCACGGAGGCCAGGTCGTGCACCCCGCACCCGCGCAGGTAGTCGCCGTACCGGGCGAGGTCGCGGCCGTACGAGGCCAGCGTGTTGCGCGCCGCGCCGCGCTCCACCGCCAGGTGGTCGAGGTACCCGCGGATCTGCCCGGACAGCGCGTCGGCCTGCGCCTGCACGTGGTCCGTGGCGGTCATGTCAGCGCTCTCCGCGCTCGCGCACCCGATCGGCGAAGGCCGTGGCCGTCACCGGCAGCGGAGCGTCCGCCGGCCGCGGCCGGGCAGAACCGGAACGCACCGCCGCGGCCGCGAGCACCCCCGCCACCGCCGAGGCGTTGACGATCTCGCCCGCGAACACCATCGCCACGGCCTCCGGAAGCGGCACGGAGCGGATTTCGAGGTCGGCCTCCTCGTCCTCCGCCGGCGGCCGCTGCACCCGTTCGAGCCCCTCGGCCAGGTACACGCGCAGCAGCTCGTCGGTGAAGCCCGGCGACGCGGCGAGGTCGGCGAGCACCGACCAGCGGCGCGCGCGCAGGCCCGCCTCCTCGACGAGCTCGCGGCGGGCGCCGTCCAGCGCCGCCTCGCCCGCCACGTCCATCAGCCCGGCCGGCAACTCCCAGATGCGCCTGCCCAGCGGGTGCCGGTACTGGCGGATCAGCGTGATCGCGTCGTCGTCGTCGACGGCCGCGATCACCACGGCGGAGTGGTGCTCCACCACCTCCCGGTGCGCGGTGCCGCCGCCGGGCATCGCCACCTCGTCGACGCGCAGCGCGACGATCGCGCCGTCGTAGACCAGCCGCGATCCCTCCACCGTGAACCGGTGCTCCGCGCCGGGCACGGCGTCAGTCCTCCGCCGCGGCGGCCGCCACACCCGCCTCGGCGGCGTCGTCGCCGGAGGGGTCCGCCGCGTCCGCGGCGGGGCGCTCCGCCTCGGCTCGTCCGGGGATGTCGACCGGCAGCCGCTCCCCCGCCTTGTATTCGAGCGCCGCGGCCACGAACGCGTCGAACAGCGGATGCGGGCGGGTGGGCCTGCTCTTGAGCTCCGGGTGCGCCTGCGTCGCCACGAAGAACGGGTGCTGCTCGCGCGGGAGCTCCACGAACTCGACGAGGCGGCCGTCGGGCGAGGTGCCGCTGAAGACGAGGCCGGTGGACGCGATGCGGTCGCGGTAGGCGTTGTTGACCTCGTAGCGGTGCCGGTGGCGCTCGGAGATCTCCTCGGCGCCATACACCTGCGCCACCACCGAGCCGGGCGCGAGCACAGCAGGGTAGGCGCCCAGGCGCATGGTGCCGCCCAGGTCGGCCTCGCCCGCCACGGCGGCCTCCTGATCGGCCATGGTGGAGATGACGGGGTCGGGTGTGTCGGGCTCGAACTCGGCGGAGTTGGCCTGCGCGATGCCGGCGGTGCGCGCGGCCTCGATCACCATGCACTGCAGGCCCAGGCACAGGCCCAGCAGCGGGATCTTCCGGGTGCGCGCGAAGCGGATCGCGCCCACCTTGCCCTCGATGCCGCGGATGCCGAACCCGCCGGGGATGAGGACGCCGTCGACGTCGCCCAGCGCCGCCTGCGCGCCGGCCGGCGTCTCGCAGTCGTCGGACGGCACCCACACGATTTCGACGCGGGCGCAGTGCGCGAACCCGCCGGCCCGCAGCGCCTCCGTCACGGAGAGGTAGGCGTCGGGCAGGTCGACGTACTTGCCCACCAGCGCCAGGCGCACCGTCTCGGTGGGCTCGTGCACGCGGCGGAGGAGATCGCCCCACACCGTCCAGTCGACGTCGCGGAACGGCAGGCCCAGCTTGCGCACCACGTAGGCGTCGAGCTGCGCGCGGTGCAGCACCCTGGGGATGTCGTAGATGGAGGGCGCGTCGGGGGTGGAGATGACGCCGTCGATGTCGACATCGCACATCAGCGCAATCTTGGCGCGGAGCGGGTCGGGCACGTCGCGGTCGGCACGCAGGATCAGCGCGTCGGGCTGGATGCCGATGTTGCGCAGCGCCGCCACCGAGTGCTGGGTGGGCTTGGTCTTGAGCTCGCCGGACGGCGCCAGGTACGGGATCAGCGACACGTGCATGAAGAAGACGTTGTCGCGCCCCACATCGTGGCGGATCTGCCGCGCGGCCTCGAGGAACGGCTGGGATTCGATGTCGCCCACCGTGCCGCCGATCTCGGTGATGACGACGTCGGGCACGGCGCCCTCGGCGTCCTCGCCGGCCATCTCGAGGATGCGGCGCTTGATCTCGTCGGTGATGTGCGGGATCACCTGGACCGTGTCGCCCAGGTATTCGCCGCGGCGCTCCTTGGCGATGACCTCGGAGTACACCTGGCCGGTGGTGACGTTGGCGAACCCGGACAGGTCGCGGTCGAGGAAGCGCTCGTAGTGGCCGATGTCGAGATCGGTCTCGGCGCCGTCCTCGGTGACGAAGACCTCACCGTGCTGGAACGGGTTCATCGTGCCCGGGTCGACGTTGAGGTACGGGTCGAGCTTCTGCATGGTCACCCGCAGGCCGCGCGAGGTGAGAAGCTGCCCCAGGCTGGAGGCGGTGAGCCCCTTGCCCAGCGACGATGCGACGCCGCCGGTGACGAAGAGGTACTTGGTGGAGATACGCGCTGACTGGCGTGGCAGTTGCAATGAGGCTCCCGTGTGACCTTGCAGATGGATTATTGGGCCGCAGACCCACGGGACCTCACGGTAACACCTCGACGGGCCCCGCGCGCCGGGACGCGCGGGGCACGTGCGCCGGGGCACACCCACGGTGCGACCGGACGCCGCACCGGCCCCGCCGCGCGGTCACGGCACCGTGAGCGCGGTGGCCCCGGGGCCCACGCCGAACTGGCCCGAGCGGCCGTCGAGCTCCTCGCGCAGCGCGAGCACCGTGGTGATGCGCCCCGCGCCCCGCTCGATGTTGTCGACCGTGCTCAGGTGGTTGGAGATCGCCGCATCCGAGCGCGCCACCGCCACCGCCCCGTTGCCGGACGCCGAGCCCGCGTCGCCGGCCAGCACCGCGCCCGCGCCGCGCGCGTCCACGGCCGCCGCGAAGCGCGCCACGATGGGCCCCTTGTTGCCGTCGTCCGACGTGCCGGTGACCACCAGCGCCAGCTGCCCCGGCGCCACCGTGCCGTCCTGGTACGAGATGAAGCCGCCCGAGCGGAGCGTCTGCAGCGCCAGGTCGCGCTCGGCCGGCGTCGACTGCGGCTGCGCGGTGGTGCCGTCGAGCAGCAGCACCGCGCCGAGCAGGTCGCCCGCCATGCTGCCCGGGTCCACCGCGGCGGTGCTCAGCTGCACGCCCGCCGGCACCACGTTGGTGACCGTGGCGCGCAGCTGGTCGGCGCCCTGCGCGGTGACGAAGGCGTCGGTGAGCCCCACCTGCCCCGTGACCGTGCCGCCGGCCGTGGCGACCAGCTTGACGGCCGCGTCCACGGCCGAGGGCTCGGCGCTGGGGGTGGTGAACACGACCACGGTGCGGTCGGCCAGCGTGCCGCCCACCACCCGCCCGGCGACGGCGGAGTCGAAGCCGTCGGCCGACTGCAGCTGCAGGTTCTGGCCGTTGACCTGGCCCTGCAACTCCTGCACCTGATTCTGCAGGTCTTTCTTGTCGTCGGTCAGCCCGGAGAGCAGGCCGTCGGAGAGCACGGACGATCCCAGCACCACGCCGATGGCGAGGGCCAGGAAGATCGCCGCTATGGAGATGGCGTGCTGGCGCAGCGAGATCACGTGAAGAGCCCCTGGACCTTCAGCGCGAACGAGTTCCAGGTGTCGACGGCCCAGTCGAGGATGTCCTGGCCCGTGCCCGTGACGGCGACGGCCGCCACCACCGCGAGCAGCGCGGCGAGGATGAGCATCGCGATGGCCAGGCCCGAGACGCGGCTGCGGTAGAGCGTGGCCACCGCCTTGCCGTCCACCAGCTTCTGCCCCACCTTGAGCCGCGTGAGGAACGCCGACGGGTTGGAATCGCCGCGGCTGCGGTCGAAGAAGTCGTCCAGCGACGCGCTGGCGCCGACGGTGACGATCAGCGCGGCGCCGTGGTGATCGGCCAGCAGCAGGGCCAGGTCGGTGGGCGCGCCGGCGGCGGGGAACGTCATGGCGCCGATGCCCAGGTCCTGGATGCGCTCGAGCCCCGGCGCGTGGCCGTCCTGGTCGGCCGGGAGCACCACCTGCGCCCCGCAGCGCAGGGTCTCGGCGGTGACCTCGGCCGGGTCGGCGACGATGAGGTCGGGCCGGTACCCGCCCTTGCGGAGCGCGTCGGCGCCCTTGCCCACGCCCACCAGCACCGGCGAATACTCCTTGATGAACGGCTTGAGCCGTTTGAGGTCCTCCGCGTGGCCGGGGCCGTCCGCGACCACCACCACGTGCCGGCCGTCGAGGTCGACGTCGATGTCGGGCACGCCGACGCCGTCGATGAGCAGCGGGCTCTCGCTGCGGATGAACTCGATCGCGTTGCCGGAGAACGCCTCGAGGTGGTTCACCAGGCCGGTCTTGGCCTCGATCATGAGGTCGGCGATCTCGTCGGCGGTGAGCTCGACGCCGCCGGCCAGGCGGCGCTCGCCGGCGTAGAGCACGCCCTCGTGCAGGCGCACCCGCGCGCCGTCCTTGACCTTGCGCAGCGCGTCCTCGCCCACCGCGTCGACCAGCGTGATGCCGGCGCCGACGAGCACCTCGGGCCCCAGGTTGGGGTACCTGCCCGAGATCGACTCGGAGACGTTGACCACCGCGGACACCCGGGCCTCGACCAGCGCGTCGGCGGTGATGCGGTCGAGGTCGACCTCGTCGAGCACGACGATGTCGCCCTCGCCGACCCGGCCCAGGAGCTTGGAGGTGTTGCGGTCCACGCGGGCCAGGCCGACCGTGCCCGGGAGCGCTTCTGTGCTTCGCGAGAGCAACGCAGGCATCTTCATGCCCACGATGATGGCCCCGCGGCGCCCCCGCGTCGGGGAGGCGCGCCGGGCGCGCCCGGTGAATCGGCCGTGGCCGTGCCCACGCGCGCGGCGGCCCGGTCAGCGCGCCCGGTCGGCCCCCGCCGTGGCGAGCAGCTCCTCGGCATGCGCGCGCCCGGTCTCGGTGTCGTCCAGGCCCGCCAGCATGCGGGCCAGCTCGACCACCCGCTCCTCGTCGTCGAGCATCCGCACGGCGCTCTCGGCGCCGTCGTCGCCGATCTCCTTGCCGATCACGAGGTGCGCGTCGGCGAAGGCGGCCACCTGCGGCAGGTGCGTCACCACGATCACCTGGTGGGTGCGGGCCAGGCGCGCCAGCCGCCGGCCGATCTCCACCGCCGCCCGGCCGCCCACGCCGGCGTCGACCTCGTCGAACACCAGCGTGCCGCCGCCGTCGCCGCCGGCGAGCACCACCTCGAGCGCGAGCATCACGCGGGAGAGTTCGCCGCCCGAGGCCGTCTTGCCGATCGGCAGGGCGCCGGCCGACGGATGCGCGCCCAGCAGCAGCTCCACCGCATCGGCGCCGTCGGCTCCCGCGTGCACCGCCGCACCGTCGATCTCGATGCGCCACGGATCGTCGTCGGCGGCGGGCAGTGGCCGCACCTGCACCTCGAGTCGCGACTTGCCCATCGCGAGCCCGGCGAGCTCGGCGGTGACCTCCCCGGCGAGCCGGCCGGCGGCCGCGGCGCGCGCGCCGTGCAGCTCCGCGGCGGCGTCGGTGAGCTCGGCGCGCAGCCCGTCGACCGCGGCGGCCAGCTCCGCCAGCGCGCCCTCCGAGACGTCGAGGCCGTCGAGCCGGCCGCGCGCGTCGTCGGCCCAGGCCAGCACCCCATCGATGTCCGCGGCGTACTTGCGGGTGAGCGCCTTGAGCTCGGACTGCCGTTGCAGCAGCTGCTCGAGGGCCGCGCCGTCCGCCGGCAGCGACGCGAGGTATCCGGACACGTCGCCCGCGAGGTCGGCCGACAGCACCGCGAGCTCGTCGAGCCGCGGCGCGAGGCGGCCAAGCTCCGGGTCGTCCACGTTGTCCAGCCGTGCCCGCGCGCCGGAGGCGAGATCGGCGATGCCGGCCCCCGCGCCGTCGCCCGCGAAGTCGGAGACCCCGCTGAGCGCGGCGTGCACGTACTCGGCCGCCTCCCGCAGCGAGTCGAGTTCGCCGAGGCGGCGCACCTCCGCCGCGATCGCGGCGTCCTCGCCGGGCTGCGGGTCCACGGCGGCGATCTCGTCGAGGCCGAACCGCAGCCGGTCGGCCTCCTGGGCGAGCTCGCGCGCCCGCTCGGTGCGCAGGAGGTACTCGTCGCGCGCCTCGCCGTAGCGGGCCCGCACGTCGCGGTAGCGCGCCAGCAGGGGGCCGATGGCCTCGCCGGCGAAGCGGTCCAGCGCCTCGCGGCGGCGCTCGGGCCGCAGCAGACGCAGCTGATCGTTCTGGCCGTGCACGGCGAGCAGCCGGCCGGTGAAGCGCCCCAGCAGCCCGATGGGCACGCTCCGCCCGCCCAGGTGCGCGCGGGAGCGGCCGTCGCGGCCCACGGTGCGGACCGCGATCACGGTGCCGTCCTCGTCGGCCTCGGCGGCGCCCGAGTCGAGCACGTCGTCGATCTCGGCGCGCGTCTCCGCACCCAGCGCGTCGAGCGCGAAGCGCCCCTCGACCACGGCGCGCGAGGCGCCTGCCCGCACCCTGTCCGGGTCGGAGCGCGCCCCGCCGAGCAGGTGCAGGCTGGTCACCACCATCGTCTTCCCGGCGCCCGTCTCGCCCGTCAGCGCGGTGAACCCCGGGTGGAAACGCGCCGACGCCGCCGAGATCACCCCCAGCCCGTCGATCCGAATCTCCGCAAGCACACCCGAATCCTAACCACGCGCGTCGCCGCGCCCGCCCCGCCGCGCGCGGCGGGTCAGGCCCCGCGGCCGCGCCAGCCGCGCACGGGCAGCGCGAACTTGTGGACGAGCCGGTCGGCGAACGGCACCGAATCGAGGCGCACCCAGCGCACCGGATGCCGGCCGTGCACCACCTCGATGCGCGCGCCGGCGGGCACGTGCACCGCGCGGCTGCCGTCGCAGTACATCACCGCGCCGGTGCCGGACGGCTCGACCTCCACGGCGATCACCGAGGAGGGACTGGTGACCATGGGGCGCTCGAACAGGGCGTGCGCGTTGTTGGGCACCACGAGGATGGCCTCCAGGTCGGGCCACACCACCGGCCCGCCGGCCGAGAACGCGTACGCCGTGGACCCGGTGGGTGTGGAGACGAGCAGCCCGTCGCACCCGAACGACGACACCGGCCGGCCGTCGATCTCGAGCAGCAGCTCGAGCACGCCGACGTGCCGCCCGCGCTCGATGCTCACCTCGTTGAGCGCCCAGCCGGCCGACTCGGTGACCTCGCCCGCGCACAGCCGCACGTCGAGGGTCATCCGGTGTTCGATGCGGTACTCGCCGCGGATCACGCTGCCGAGCGCCTCGTCCAGGTGGTCGGCCTCCGCCTCGGCGAGGAAGCCGATGCGGCCGAGGTTGATGCCCAGCACGGGAACCTCCGCGTACCAGGCCAGCTCGGCGGCGCGCAGGAACGTGCCGTCGCCGCCCAGCACGATCACCATCTCGCAGCCCGCCGCCGCGCGGTGATCGTGGGGCACCACCCGCACGCCCGGGCCGGCGGGGGCCGGGCCCGATCCCGCCCCGCGCATCCCCGTCCGGTCGGCCTCGTCCTCGAGCACGCGCAGGCCGATGCCGCCGCCGGCCAGCACCTCGGCGACCCGCCGCGCGGTGGCGGCGATGCTCGCCCGCCCCGTGTGCGCCACCAGCAGCACCTCGCGCGGGCCGTCGCCGCCGGGCTCCCGCCGCTGCGTCACCGGGGGCCGTCCTCGACCGCGGCCCGCACCGCGTCGGCCAGGCCCTCCTCCGAGGCGGGGCCGTCCTCGCGCCGCAACCACAGGAAGTACTCCACATTGCCGGACGGCCCGGGCAGCGGGCTCGCGACGGCGCCGAGCGTCCGCAGCCCCAGGGCCGCGGCCGCGCTGCCGACCTGCGTCACCGCCTCGGCGCGCAGGGCCGGATCGCGCACCACGCCGCCGTGCCCCACCCGCTCCTTGCCCACCTCGAATTGCGGCTTGACCATGGGCAACAGGTCGGCGCCCACCCGGCAGCAGTCGCGCAGCGCTTCGAGGACCAGCCGCAGCGAGATGAACGACAGGTCGGAGACGACCAGGTCGACGGGGCCGCCGATCTGCTCGGCGGACAGGGCGCGCACGTTGGTGCGGTCGTGCACCCGCACCCGCGGATCGTTCTGCAGGCGCCAGATCAGCTGGCCGTAGCCTACGTCGGCCGCCACCACCTCGCGGGCGCCGCGGTGCAGCAGCACGTCGGTGAACCCTCCCGTGGAGGCGCCCGCGTCGAGGCACCGGCGGCCCTGCACCTCCAGGCCCCGGGGCGCGAAGGCGTCGAGCGCCCCGAGCAGCTTGTGCGCGCCCCGCGAGGCCCACTCGATCTCGTCCGGCACCTCCACCACGTGCAGCGGCGCCGCCGCCTCCACACCCGTGGCGGCCTTCGCTATGGTCAGCGGGCCCGAACGCACGCGGCCGTCCGCGATGAGCCGGGCGGCGTGCTCCCGCGACCGCGCGAGACCGCGCCGCACCAGTTCCGCGTCCGCCCGAGCGCGCCGTGCCATGTCGTCAGTTCCTGTCCACCGTCGCGAGCGCGTCGAGGAGCACCTCGTGCGCCGTCTCGTACGCGGCCGCCGGGTCTGCGGCGCCCGGCCGCTCCGCCTCATCCAGCAGCTGCGCCATGCGCGCGCGGACGGCGGCCGGATCGGCCATCGCCGGCCCGGCCGCATCCGGCCCCGGCGTGGGGACCGGCCGCTGCGGGGCTCCGTGCTCCCCGTGGTGCTCCCTGTGCGATCGCGAATCGTTCATCGGCGTCAACGCTAGTCGATCGCGGAGGCGCCGCCCAACCGGCGATTCCCGCCGTGTCCTCCGGGTTCGGCCGGGCGCGGCGCCGCGCGGCTCACCCGTTCCACCGGGCGGCGAGCGCATCGCTCACCGGGTCGGTGCCCGCAAGCCGCCCGTCGAAGCCGCTCGGCCACGCGGCGGCCGCCGCGGCGCGCAGGCCCGCCATCGCCGCCGGGCCGGACGGGTCGG
>CAZDSL010000098.1:0-9294 GCA_964507655.1 uncultured Mycobacteriaceae bacterium
CCCGGCGGCGGGCGTTCCCGCGGCGGGGGTGCCGGGCCCGAATCCGCCGAGCCCGGACCCGACGGGCCCGAACCCGCCGGGCCCGAATCCGCCTGGCCTGGACCCGCCGGAGCCGTACCCCTCCGCCGCGTACCCGTCCGGCGCGGGCGGCACGGGCCGGCGCCGGTAGAGCAGGTACAGCCCGCCGAGCAGCGCCGCGGCGCCGACGACGCCCGCCCCGCCGCGGCCGTCGCCGATCGGCAGCGTCGACAGCGCCACCACCCCCAGCACCACGGCGGCGACGATGTGGCCGGGCCGCATACCCCCGCGGCGGTCCCGGTTGCGGTCGCGGTCCCGGTCGCGGCCCCTGCGCCGCTGCCCGGGCGGCACGTCCAGCAGCAGCCACCCGGCCAGGTACACCCACAGCCCCGCGCCGCCGAAGAGCGCGGCGACGACGAACGCCACCCGCACGAGCAGCGGGTCGACGTCGTAGCGGCGCCCGATGCCTGCGGCGACGCCCGCGATCTTGCCCTCGCGCGGCAGCCTCGGCGGCCGGGTGCGCCACAGATCGCGCAGCTCGTCGGCCACTCCGTCGAGGCGGGGCGGGCCGGGCGTGCGGCCGGGGCCCGCGGGTCCTGTGCTGGTCATGGTCCCCATCGTGGCGGGGCCGCGGGCCGCAGACCATCGGGGATCGCCCTGATCCGCCCCCGGTTCCCGCCCGCCGGATGGGGGGGCCGTCCCCGATGCCCCCGCGGGCGCGGCATGCCAGGATCGGACCGTGAGCACCGACGGCCCTCCGCTGCAGCGGTACGCGCCCTCCCCGCCGCTGCGCCGGCGCGCGGAGGGGCGGGTGCTGGGCGGTGTCGCGGGCGGGGTGGCCGACCACCTCGGCGTGGACGCCACCAAGGTGCGCGTCGTGTTCGCGCTGCTCGCCGTGCTCGGCGGGGCGGGGATCGCCGCCTACGCGCTGCTGTGGATCTTCGTGCGCCAGGGCGACACAGCGCCCGCGCCCACCAGCCCGGTCGAGCGGCGCCGCGCCGCCGGGCTCATGGCGCTGGGCGTGGCGGGGGCGCTGGCGTCGAGCTGGCTGTTCAGCGGCACCGCCGGCTCGGTGATCGTGCCCGTCGTCGTGGTGGCGGTGGGTGCGGCGCTGGTGTGGCGCGAGTTCGACGCGTCCGGCCCCCGCTCGATCATCGGCATGCCGCGCAACCCCACCGCGCTCACCTGGGCGCGGGTGGTGGCCGGCGTGAGCCTGGTGGTGGTGGGCCTGGGCGTGGTGGTGCTGGCGCGGGTAGACCTGGCCTCGCTGCGCTCGTCGCTGCTCGCCGTGGTGGTGACGCTGCTGGGCGTCGGGTTGCTCACGGTGCCGATCTGGCTGCGCATGGTGCGCACGCTCAACGAGGAGCGCGCCGCCCGCATCCGCGACGCCGAGCGCGAGGAGATCGCCTCGCACCTGCACGATTCGGTGCTGCAGACCCTGGCCCTGATCCAGAAGCAGCCCGCCGACGCGCAGCAGGTGCAGCGGCTGGCCCGCTCGCAGGAGCGCGAGCTGCGCCAGTGGCTGTTCGGCGAGCGGCACTCCGGGCAGGGCAGCCTCTCGGACGCGCTGCGCACCGCCTGCGCCGAGGTGGAGGACCACTACGGCGTCACCATCGACCCGGTGCTGGTGGGCGAGCTCGACGCGGTGGGCCCCGGCGGACCGTCCGCGCAGGCGCTGGTGGCGGCGGCGCGCGAGGCGCTGGTCAATGCCGCCAAGCATTCGGGCGCGCAGCGCGTGGACCTCTACGCCGAGGCCGATCCGGGGGCGGCCGCGGTGAGCGTGTTCGTGCGCGACCGCGGCAGCGGCTTCGACGAGGACGCCGTGCCCGCCGACCGCCGCGGCATCGCCGGGTCGATCCGCGCGCGCATGGCCCGCCACGGCGGTGCCGCCGCCATCCGCACCGGCGCCGGCCGCGGCACCGAGGTGCGCCTCACCATGCCCTTCGGCCCCGCCCGCGCGGTGGGGCAGGACGATCGACCGGACGCGGCGGTGCCGCGGGACGAGGAGGAGCAGTGACCGAACCGCTGCGGGTGTTCCTGGTGGACGACCACGCCGTGTTCCGCTCGGGGGTGCGCGCCGAGCTGGGCCGCGAGCCCGACATCACCGTGGTGGGGGAGGCGGGCGACGTGCGCGGCGCCGTCGAGGGCATCGCCGCCGCCAGGCCGCACGTGGTGCTGCTCGACGTGCACATGCCCGCCGGCGGCGGCGTGGCGGTACTGCGCGGCGTCGACCGGCCCGGCGCGGGCGACACCGCCGGCGACCCGGTCTTCCTGGCGCTGTCGGTCTCGGACGCCGCCGAGGACGTCATCGCCGTGATCCGGGCGGGCGCGCGCGGGTACGTCACCAAGACCATCTCGGGCGGCGAGCTGGCCGACGCGGTGCGGCGCGTGGCGGGCGGCGACGCGGTGTTCAGCCCGCGGCTGGCCGGGTTCGTGCTCGACTCGTTCACCGGCCGCTCGCCGCTGCCCGAGCCGGCGCTGGACCCGGAGCTCGACTCGCTCACCCCGCGCGAGCTGGAGGTGCTGCGGCTGCTGGCCCGCGGCTACACCTACCGCGAGATCGGCGAGGAGCTGTTCATCTCGGTCAAGACGGTGGAGACGCACGCGTCGAACGTGCTGCGCAAGACCCAGCAGTCCAACCGCAACGCCCTCACCCGCTGGGCCAGCCGGCGCAGGCTCGACTGAGCGCGCCCGCCCGCCGCGGGCGGCACCGGCAGGCGGGTTTCCCCGGCGGGCGGCGGGGCGGGTGTGCGCCGATCCGGCCCGCCGTGTCGTACCCGTGGGTTAGATTCGCTGCGGCGGGCGCGGGGGAGCGGCCGTACTCGTATCCGGGTCGGGCATCGCAGCAGGCGAGGTGGGCATGGTCGAGGAGTGCAGCAGGCGAGCAGGCGGGGCGGCGGCGGGCCGCGCGCGGTTCAGTGCGTCCGATCGGGGCCGGCAGGAGGTGCGCCGGCGGGCGCGGTGGCGGCCAGGCGGGGCCGTGCGCACGGCGGTGGCCGCGGCGTCGGCGCTGCTGCTGTGCGCGGGCGTCGCCGGAGCGGCGGTGGCGGCGCCGGCCGGTTCGGAGGGCTCAGGTTCGGCAGGCTCAGGTTCTCAGGGCTCGAGTTCGCTCGGTTCGGGATCACAGGGCTCGGGCGGGGCGTCGGTCAACCCGCTCGGCCCGTCCGGCTCGCTGGGCTCGCTGGACCCCGGCTCGCTGCGGGTGGATCCGGGCACCGGGCCCAACCCCATCATCTCCACCCCGGCGGCCGACCCGTCCGTGGTCCGCGCCCCCGACGGCACCTTCTACCTCTACGCCACGGCCGACGACTGGATGGACGGCCAGGGCGTGCGCCAGATGCCCATCTACCACTCCGCCGACCTCGTGAACTGGACATTCTCCGGCACCGTGTTCGGGCAGCCGCCCGGGTGGGTCGCGCAGGACGGCGGCATGCTCTGGGCGCCCGACGTGCACCTGGTGAACGGCACCTACGTCGTCTACTACTCCAAGGGCAACGTGGCCGACCCGTGCATCGGCCGGGCCACCGCGCCGTCGCCCACGGGCCCGTTCACCGACCTCGGCCACCCTGTGTTCTGCGCGAGCAGCATCGGCGTGGGCGGCACCATCGACCCGTACGTCTACTACGGCGACGGCGCGCCCACGATGTTCTTCGGCAACTTCCAGGGCATCTACGCGGTGACCCTCACCGCCGACGGCACCGCCCCGGCCGGCACCCCGGTGCGCGTGGCGGGCGACGCCTACGAGGCGCCGTACATCCAGAAGCACGCCGGCATGTACTACCTGTACGTCTCGGCCGGCCACTGCTGCAACGGCGCGGCCAGCGACTACCGCGTGTATGTGGGCCGGTCGCAGAGCCTCACCGGCCCGTACCTCGACGCCGAGGGGCGTGACCTCGACGGCGACGGCGGCGACCTCATCCTCTCCGGCAACGTCTCATGGCTGGGGCCCGGCCACAACGCGGTGGTCACCGACGACGCCGGCGCCGACTGGATGATCTACCACGCCGCCCCGCGGCTGCAGCCCACGCTGCCGAACGGCGGCCCGCAGAACCGGCAGGGCATGATCGACCGCATCACCTGGGTGGGCGGCTGGCCGCGGGTGGGCGACGGCACGCCCTCGTCCACGGCGCCCGCGGTGCCCACGATCGGCGGGTAGGCCCCGGGCTGGGCGGGCCCGGCCAGGCGCCGCCGCCGGGCACCGGCCGTGGCCCGGGTGCGGCCTCAGAACGCCGTGACCACCAGCAGCACCAGCAGCAGCACCAGCACCGCCGCGACGGCGGCGACGGCGGCGATGCGCTGCAGCCACGGGCTGCGCTCGGCCGTCGCGGTGCGGCGGGGCACGCGCGACGAGGCGTCGGCGTGGATGCGCGCGGGCCCGGCGTGGCCGGCGGCGCCCCACGGCGCAGTGGTGAGCGCGGCGAGCGCCGGGTTCTCGGGCCGGGGCACCTCGCTCAGCGGCGTCGCGTGCGGCACGGCGATGAGCCCGCCCACCGTGCTGCCGGGGATTGCCTTGCTGCGCTGCCGGATGCCGCCCGCCTTGCGCACCCACACCGGGATGCGGCCGTCGGCGGCCAGCAGCGGGCTGCGCAGCACGATGGCCGGGTCCAGCTCCGTGCCCGCCGCCACGCGGGCGAGGCTGTCGCGCGCGTCGTCCATGGTGGGCCGGCGGGTGGGGTCGGGGTGAAGCATCGCCAGCACCACGCCCATCGCGGGGTGCTCGGAGTGCGGGGCGTTGATCTCGCCGCGCGCCACGTTGTGCAGCACCACGGAGTGGTCCTCGTCCACCCCGAACGGCGGCAGCCCCTCGATGGCCGTGTACAGCGCGGCGCCCAGCGAGAACACGTCGCTGGCGGGGGTGGGCTCGTGGCCGCGGGCGATCTCGGGCGCGAAGTAGGCGGGTGTGCCCACGATGACGTCGGCGCCCACGCCGGCCGGGTCGGGCTGGTCGGCCGCCTCGGCGGAGACGGCGCGGGCGATGCCGAAGTCGCTGATCTTGACGATGCCGGCGGTGGTGCCGCGGTCGGCGATGAGGATGTTGCCGGGCTTGATGTCGCGGTGCAGGATGCCGGCCGAGTGCGCGGCGACCATCGCGTCGGCCACCTGGGCGCCGATCTGCGCCACCTGCTGCGCGGGCAGCGTGCCCGTCATGTGCAGCACCTGCGCCAGGCTGCAGGAGGGCAGGTACTCCAGCACGATCCACGGGGCGCCCTGGTCGAGCGTGACGTCGAAGACGTGCGTGATGTGCGGGCCGGTGAGCCGCGAGAGGATGCGGCCCTCGTGCAGGGCGCGGGTGCGCAGCGCCTCGGCCTGGTCGGCGGCGAGGCCGGCCGTGCGGGCGATCTGTTTGAGGGCGACGTCGCGGCCGAGCAGCGTGTCGCGCGCCAGCCACACCGTGCCCATGCCGCCGCCACCCAGGCGCGACTGCAGGCGATAGCGGCCGGCGACGAGATAATCCGGCCCCGCGACGTGCGGGGAAGACGGGGTACCGGTCACCTCCTGAGGCTACCGGAGCGCGCCGCGGGCGGCCCACGCGGCGAGCGCCGCCCGGATGACGGCCACGAGCAGCAGCGGCTGGTCGGCCATGGGGTGGTGGCCGGTGTGCGGCAGCTCCACCACCAGCGCCTCGGGGCCGAAGCGCTCGAGCATGCCGGCGAACACGTCGGTGGCGATGATGCCGTCCTGCGCGCGGAAGAACGCCAGGGGGCACTGCGGGGCCGGGGCGCCGAGGGCGGTGGAGCCGTCGCGGTCGACCATCGACGGGTCGAACTTCCACGCCCAGCCGCCGTCGACCGCGCCCAGCGACGCCTCGGCGACGTGCCGGATGACGTAGGGCAGGGACGTGGGCTGCTGCGGCACCAGCCGGAAGTGCTCGAGCGCGGTGGCCACGTCGGGGTAGACCTTCTTGGGGCCGCGCAGGGCGGTGCCGCGAGTCTCCTCCTCGGCGGGAGTGCGCAGGCGGATGGGCGAGTCGATCACCTGGATGCCGCCCAGGCGGGCGCCGTGGCGCTGCGCGGCGATGTAGGTGACCATGCCGCCCATCGAGTGGCCGACGATCACCGGCCGCGGGCCCAGCTGCGCGGCCTCGGCGACGGCCATGACCTCGTCGGCCCACTGCTCGAGGGCGTAGTGACCGCGGGGGTCGCTGTCGCCGTGGCCGGTGAGGTCGAGCGCGGCCACCCGGTGCCGCGAGGCCAGCTGCGGGGCGATGTGGTCCCACCAGTGCGTGTGCGCCGCGCCGCCGTGCACCAGCAGGATGCCGGGCGCGGGGGTGCCGGGGGTGCCGGGCGCGGGGGATGCGGGGCGGGTGTCCCAGACGCGGTAGCAGACCTTGGCGTCGTCCACCACGGTCCGGCCGGATTCGGCCGGCACGGCCAGTGCGTCGGTGAACCATTGCGGGGCGGTCTGCGTCACAGGGGCCATGGTCGGAATCTACGGGATGGCGCCGGCGGCGCGTGCCGGTGCACCCCGAAGGGTGAAGGGGTGCCGGTCACTCGGATATGCTGATGTGACGCACGCCTCGTCCGGGGCGGCGCGCGTCCGGGGGCCGTCTCCGGGTGCATTAGTGAACAGGCGATTTGTGCAGGATGGAAGGGTAGTGCCGTGGCTGAGGTAATCCGTGGGCCGCAGAAGTTGGGACCGCTGTCGCCGCTCGTCGGCGAGTGGGAGGGCGATGTCGGCGTCGATCTCTCGTACCACAACAAGGAGGACGAGACCTCCAAGACCAGCTACTTCGAGCACGCCTGGTTCAAGCCGATCCCGATCCAGGAGAACGGCAACCAGGTCCTGTGGGGCCTCAACTACGGCATGACGGCGTGGCGGCACGGCGAGGAGGCGATGGACCCGTTCCACGACGAGGTCGGCTTCCTGCTGTGGGACGCCCAGCGCAAGATCGTCATGCGTGACGTGGTGTTCGGCCGCGGCATCGCGATCCTCGCGGGCAGCACGGCCGACCGGCACGACACCGAGCTGCACTTCGACGCGAAGCCCGGCTCGGCCGACTTCGGCATCCTGCAGAACCCGTACCTGCTCGAGCGCGCCGAGATCACCGCGTTCACCAGCACGTTCCGCATCGTGGACGAAGAGACGCTCAACTACACGTCCGACCTGACGATGACGCTCGCGGCCATCGGCGGCGAGATGCACCACACGGACGAGAACACGCTCAAGCGCGTCAAGCGGTACCACCCGGGCAGCCAGTACGCCTGACGGGCCCGTGCGCGCGGCGGCGTCCCCGGTTCGGGGGCGCCGCCGCGATGCCGTTCGGGGCGGGCCGGGCCGCCGTAGCGCGGCGGCCCCCTGTGAGGCGGTGGGCCCGCCGGCTACGGCGTGCGGGTGAGGGTGATGACGGTGCCCGCGTCGGGCCCGCCCTCGGCGCCGGTGAGCGTGAGCGTGCCGTCGGCGAGCGCCACCGTCGGGCCGTCGGCGAGGAACCCGCTGACCCAGGTGTCCTGCTCCATCAGCGGCTGATCGCACGCCATCATCGTGCTGGCCAGGTGCGGCGCGCGCAGCACGCCGGCCTCCACCGTGTACGGGCCGAACAGCCGGTTGCAGCCCGCGTGCACCGACACGGTGCCGTCCGAGAACGCCACCTGCAGGCTCGAACCTTCCACCAGCGCGTGGCCCTGCGCGTCGGTGCCGGTGAACTGCGCGCCCTCCAGGCTCGACGGGTCGTCCATGATCTGCGCTCCCTCCGTGTGGCCCGCGGTGTGGTCGGCGGCGGCCGTGGTGGTGCCGGTGGCGTCGGCGGGCGCCGACTCCTGGCTGTTGCTGCACGCACCCAGCACCAGCGCGGCGGCGGCGAGGGCTGCGGCCGCGCCGCCGAGGCGGGCGGGGCGGCGGGCGGTGCGGGGGCGGCGCGCTGGCCGGAAGGTCGTCATGTTTTCCGAGCCTAGGGCACGGGTGCGCGGTCAGTCGTCGGTGCGCCCCGGTGCGCCGGGGCCGTCGGCGTTCCGCGCGCCCCGGCGGTCGCCCCGCGCGGCCTCCTCGGCCTGGCACAGCGCGTCGACGCGGCGGGCGCGGACGGTGGCGGCGGCGGTGACGGCGACGGTGAGCGCCGCGGCCACCGGCAGCGCGTGCGGCAGCAGGGCGCTCGCCCCCACGGCCACCGCGCCCAGCAGCATCACCGCGTCGAGCGGGCGGTCGCCGCGGTGGCGCAGCGAGAGAGTCCAGAACACCGCGATGAACACGGCGATCGGCACCGTCGCCAGCGCCTGCGCCGCCGTGCGCGACAGGGCCGTCTCGCCCAGGTCGTAGTCGAGCACCACCTCGATGCCCACCGACACCGTCGCCACCGCGGCGAACACGAAGTAGTGCCCGTAGCCCCAGCGCAGCGCCACCGCGAGCCGGTCGAGCAGGTGATGCTGCGGGCGGTCGAAGTACAGCCACCACAGCGCGCCCGCCAGCACCAGCGCGCTCACCGCCACCGTCACCAGCACGGCCATGCGCGCCTGCTCGTCGCGGGCCGAGATGATCGCGGTGGTGGACGCCAGGATCGTCTCGCCCAGCACGATCAGCGTGAACGAGCCGTAACGGTCGGCGATGTGCTCGGGATTCCAGGGCGTGCGGGCGCGGCGCTCGGCCAGCGCCGGCACGGCCAGCTCGCACAGGGCGAACAGCGGGAACGTGGGCGCCATCGCCTCGGGCGGCAGGAACAGCCACAGCACCCACAGCACCTGCACCACCGCGATGCCGGCGGCGTAGATGAGCGCGCTGTGCCGGCGCTGCGGGTCGGCCCGCGACGCCCGCAGCCATTGCGTCACCATGGCGACGCGCATGACCACGTAGCCCACCACGATGAGCGTGAAGCTGCGCGAGGCCATGGCGTCGGGGACGCCCGCGGCGAGGATCAGCACGCCCGCCATCTGCGCGAGCGTGGTGAGGCGGTACCAGGTGTCGTCGCAGTCGTAGGCGCTGGCGAACCAGGTGAAGTTCATCCACGCCCACCAGATGGCGAAGAACACCATGGCGTAGCCGACCAGCCCGCTGCCCACCTGGCCCGCGGCGGCGGCGGTGTGGAACGACGCCGACGCCAGGCTCACCGCCACGACGAAGACGAGGTCGAACAGCAGCTCGAGCGTGGACGAGCCGCGGCCCTCCTCGTCGGGGTCGCGCGGGGCCATGCGGCCGGGCGCGGGCAGGCGCAGCGCTCGCGGGGGTGTGTCCGTCACGGGTCGACGATAAGCGCGCGGGCGGCGGTGTGCCGGGTGGTGCCGGCCTGCGGGTGGTGCGAGCGGCCAGGGATGGGGCGGCGGGCCGCGGGTGGTAGCGGGGTGCCGG
>CAZDSL010000099.1:0-4070 GCA_964507655.1 uncultured Mycobacteriaceae bacterium
GGCGGCATCGGCTTCACCTGGGAGCACGACGCCCACCTGTACTACCGGCGGGCCCGCTGGCAGGCGGTGTGCTGCGGCACCCCCGACCGGCTGCGCGACGCCGCGGCGGCGGAGGGCTGCGCGGCCCTGCTCACGGCGGCCGCCGCATGAGCGCGAACACCACGGCATCGGAAGGACGAGACATGAGCACACCCGTCATCGTGGAGGCGGTACGCACCCCCAGCGGCAGGCGCGGGGGCGCGCTGTCCGGCTGGCACCCCGTGGATCTGCTGGCGGAGACCATCGGCGCGCTGGTGCAGCGCGCCCGCATCGACCCGGCGGCGATCGACGATGTGATCGCCGGCTGCGTCACCCAGGTGGGGCCGCAGAGCACCAACATCGCGCGCAACGCGGCGCTCGCCGCGGGGCTGCCGGTGCGCGTGCCCGGCACCACCGTCGACCGGCAGTGCGGCTCGTCGCAGCAGGCCGTGCACTTCGCGGCGCAGGCGGTGATGTCGGGCGTCATGGACGTGGTGGTCGCGGCCGGGGTGGAGTGCATGTCCACCGTGCCGATGTTCTCCAATGCGCCCGGCGGCGACATCCGCGCCGTGTACGGCGACACGCTCCAGGACCGGTTCTCCGACAGGGTGAGCTTCGGCGAGCGGGGGCTGGTGCCGCAGGGGCTCTCGGCCGAGATGGTGGTGCGCGAGTGGGGCCTGACCCGCGCCGAGCTCGACGCCTACGCGCTGGCCAGCCAGCAGCGCGCCGCCCGGGCCCGCGACGAGGGCCGGTTCGGCCGCGAGCTGCTTCCGGTGGAGCGCCGGGTGCGCGACAGGGAGACGGGCGCGGTGACCCGGCCCGGCGGGCTCCTCGCCGCCGACGAGAGCATCCGGGAGACGTCGGCGGAGGCGCTGGCCGGGCTGCCGCCCGCGTTCCTGCCCGACGGCGCGGTGACCGCCGGCAACGCCTCGCAGATCGTCGACGGGGCCGCGGCCCTGCTGGTGATGAGCGAGGACGCGGCGCGGCGGCTGGGCGTGCGCCCGCGCGCGGCGATCCGGTCGATGAGCGTGGTGGGCGACGACCCGGTCATGATGCTCACCGCCCCCATCCCCGCCACCCGCCACGCGATGGAGCGCGCGGGCATGCGCGTCGACGACATCGACCTGTTCGAGGTCAACGAGGCCTTCGCGCCGGTGGTGCTGGCGTGGCAGCGCGAGATCAAGGCCGACCCCGAGCGGCTCAACGTCAACGGCGGCGGCATCTCGCTGGGGCATCCGCTCGGCGCCTCGGGAGCCAAGCTCATGGTGACCCTGCTGCACGAGCTCGAGCGCACCGGCGGCCGCTACGGGCTGCAGACGATGTGCGAGGGCGGCGGCATGGCCAACGCGACGATCATCGAGAGGCTCGCGTGAGCGCCCCGGCGGCGGCCCCCGCCGCCCTGCGCGCCGACCTGGCGGGCCGCGTCGCCGTGGTCACCGGGGCGTCGAGCGGCATCGGCCGGCACCTGTGCGGGGTGCTCACCGCCAACGGGGCCACCGTGGTGGCCGGGGCCCGCCGGCTCGAGCGCCTCGAGGAGCTGGGCCGCGCCGACGCGTCCGTCATCCCGGTGCGCTGCGATGTCACCTCCGAGGCCGACTGCGCGGGGCTCATCGCCGCGGCGCAGGCGGCCGGCGGGCCGCACATCGTCGTCAACGCGGCCGGCTTCGGCGACGCGGTGCCCGCCCTCGAGCTGTCGGCCGACGACTTCCGCCGCACGCTCGAGGTGGACCTCACCGCCACCTTCCGCATGTGCACCGCGGCCGCGCGCGCGATGCCCTCGGGCGGGTCGATCATCAACATCGCCTCGATCCTGGGCCTGTCCGGCTCGTGGCCGGTGACGCAGGCCGCGTACTGCGCGGCCAAGGGCGGCGTGGTCAACCTGACCCGGCAGCTCGGCGCCGAGTGGGCCAAGCGGGGCATCCGCGTCAACGCGGTGGCCCCGGGATGGTTCCCCAGCGAGCAGACCGACGCGATGCTCGCCGACGAGCGGTCGCTGGCGTGGCTGCACCGCAACACGCCGATGGGGCGGGTGGGGCGGCTCGACGAGCTGGCGGGGCCGGTGCTGCTGCTGGCCTCGGACGCGGGCTCGTTCATCACCGGCCAGGTGCTGGCCGTCGACGGCGGATGGACCGCCCGGTGATCCGGGCGCGAGGAAGACGAGGACACTGATGCGCAGGACCCTGTACGACGACACCCACGAGGACTTCCGCCGCAGCTTCCGCACGTTCGTGGCGCGCGAGATCGTCCCGCACCACGACAAGTGGGAGGCGGAGGGGCGGATCGACCGCGCCATGTTCCGGGCCGCGGGCGAGTACGGCTTCCTCGGCATGGCCGTGCCCGAGCAGTACGGCGGGCTGGGCCAGGACGACTTCCGCTACAACGCGATCATCGGCGAGGAGCTGCAGCGCGCCGGCGTGATCGGCTCCGGCATGTGCCTCACGCTGCACAACGACGTGGTGCTGCCGTATCTGCTGCACGCCACCGACGAGGAGCAGCGGCGCCGCTGGCTGCCGGGAATGGTCACCGGCGAGACGATGGGCGCGATCTCCATGACGGAGCCGGGCGCGGGCAGCGACCTGGCCGGCATCCGCACCAGCGCCGTGCGCGACGGCGACCACTACGTGCTCGACGGCGCCAAGACGTTCGTCACCAACGGCATGAACGCCGACCTGTACGTGGTGGCGGTGCGCACCGATCCGGCGCAGCCGCACCGCGGGATCAGCCTCATCGTGGTGCGCGACCCCACCGAGGGCTTCACCCGGGGGCGCCACCTGGACAAGATCGGGCTGCGCAGCCAGGACACCGCCGAGCTGTTCTTCGACGGCGCCCGGGTGCCGGCGGCCGACCTGCTCGGCGGCGAGGGCCGCGGGTTCGGCATCCTCATGGACAACCTGGCGCAGGAGCGGCTGGGGCTGGCGGTGTCGGCGATCTCGGCGGCGCGCGCGGCCGTGGGGTGGACGGTGCGCTACGCCGCCGAGCGCGAGGCGTTCGGCCAGCGGCTGCTGGACATGCAGAACACCCGCTTCCGGCTGGGCGAGCTCTCGGCCCGCGTCGATGCCATGCAGGTGTTCGTCGACCACCTCATCACGCTGCACGGCCGCGGCGAGCTCACGGCGTCCGACGCCGCCAAGGGCAAGCTGCTCACCACCGACCTGCAGCAGCAGGTGGTGGCGCAGTGCCTGCAGCTGCACGGCGGCTACGGCTTCATGCGCGAGTACCCCATCGCCCGCGCCTACCTCGACGCGCCGATCCAGTCGATCTTCGGCGGCACCAACGAGATCATGCGCGAGATCGTCGCCCGTACGCTCGAGGACCAGTACGGGGGGATGTCATGACGGCCCATGACGGGGCTGGGCGCCAGGACGGGGTGGTGCGGGTGGAGCGCGGCGGCGGGATCGTCCGCGTCACCCTCGACCGGCCGGCCAAGCGCAATGCGATGACCGACGCGATGTGGACGGCACTCGACACGGAGCTGGCCGCGCTCGACCCGGGCGGGGGCGACCGCGTTCTGGTGATCGCCGGCGCGGGCGGAGCATTCTGCGGCGGCTCCGACGTGACGGGGCTGCTCGACGACCCGTCCTCGCTGCGCGGCCGCATCGCCGTGTCCAACCGTTGCGTGCTGGCGATGCATGAGCTGCCCATCCCGACGATCGCGGCGGTCGACGGCGTGGCGGCCGGGTCCGGTGCGAACCTGGCGCTGGCCTGCGATTTCGTCTACG
This sequence comes from uncultured Mycobacteriaceae bacterium, assembly GCA_964507655.1. Taxonomy (GTDB): domain Bacteria; phylum Actinomycetota; class Actinomycetes; order Mycobacteriales; family Mycobacteriaceae; genus Tomitella. The sequence continues at coordinate 3,738 of CAZDSL010000099.1, forward strand.
CCACGCCCGAGTCGTGGTTCGCCCAGCTGTTCATCCGCCGTGGGCTGTCGCTCGACAGCGGCGCGAGCTGGCTGATGCCCCGGCTCGTGGGGGAAAAGCAGGCACGCCGCCTGTGCCTGACCGGCGAGGATGTGCATGCCGACGAGGCGGCGGCGCTGGGCATGGTCACCGGTGTGGTTCCCCGCGGGGAGCTGGACCTGCGGTGTGCGCAGCTCGCGGAGCGGTTCGCCGCCGCGTCCGGCCCCGCGCTGGCGGGCACCAAGCGGCTGCTCAACGATGCATGGCCCGCGTCGCTCGCGAGCGCGCTCGGTGCAGAGGCCGACAACCAGCTCG
>CAZDSL010000099.1:4170-9292 GCA_964507655.1 uncultured Mycobacteriaceae bacterium
GCATGGCCCGCGTCGCTCGCGAGCGCGCTCGGTGCAGAGGCCGACAACCAGCTCGACGTGATCCGGACGGATGCGGCGCACGCGGGGATCAACGGCTTCGGTGACCGCGCGCGTGCCGGGGGTGCGAGGTGATGACGGCCGGCGCGCGCCCTGCCGCAACCCGGGTGCGGATCGTCGAGGTGGCGCCGCGGGACGGACTGCAGAACGAGCCGGTCTCGCTCGACGCGGCGGAGAAGCGGCGGCTGATCATGAGCGCCGTGGCGTACGGGGCTCGGGCGGTGGAGGCGACGAGCTTCGTGCATCCGGCGAAGGTGCCGGCGATGGCGGACGCCGAGGAGGTCCTGGCGGGGCTGTCGCCGCTCCCCGGCGTGGGGATCAGCGCGCTGATCCTCAACGAGCGCGGCCTGGAGCGGGCGGCACGGGCAGGGGTCCGCGAGGTCAACGCGGTGGTGCACTGCACCGATGCGTTCTCGCGCCGCAACCAGGGCACCGACATCGCGGGCGGCGTGGCCATCTGGCGGCGGATCCGGCGCACCGCGGCCGAACTGGGGATCACCGCCAACGCGACCCTGGCGGTGGCCTTCGGCTGCCCGTTCGACGGCGAGGTCGCCGTGGAGCGCCTGCGCGGGATCGCGGCCGCCGTGCTCGACGACCCGCCCGGAGAGCTGTCCCTGGCCGACACGATCGGGGTCGCCGTGCCCGCCGACGTGGCACGGCGGTTCGCCGCGGTGCGCGGCCTGCTCGATGACCGTGGGCTGTCGGACACCGTCGCGCTGCGCGGGCACTTCCACAACACCCGGAACACGGGCATCGCCAACGCGCTCGCCGCAGTGGACGCGGGCGCGACGGTGCTCGATGCGAGCCTGGGAGGCATCGGCGGCTGCCCGTTCGCGCCGCAGGCCACGGGCAACATCGCCACCGAGGACCTCGCCTATGCGCTGGGACGTTCGGGCATCGCGCACGGACTCGACGAGGCGGTGCTGCGCGAGGCCGGCCGGCGGCTTGCGGAGCGGTTCGGCCGGCGGCTGCCGAGCGGAGTCCTCTACGCCGGGGGGTTCCCGGGCTGAGCGTGCGCGGGGCCGCTCCAGATCGCCCGGTGCCACAGCGTCGCCATCGCGGTGATGGCCTGCTCGTCGTCGGCGGGCCGGCCCGGCGCGTCGGCGTCCAGCCCGATCCACAGGTAGCAGGAGTGCTCGAGCATCGCCGACAGGTGCGATGCGGTGACGTCCGGATCGAGCCCCTCCGGCAGCGACCCGGCCCGCTGCGCGGCGGCCACCACGCGGGCGATGGCGCGCACGCCGGCGGTGCGGATGCGCAGCCACAGCGCCAGGAACTCGTCGTCCACCGCGGCGGCCTGCTGCGCGCTGACCCACTCGACCCGGTGGGTGCGGTAGGCCCGCCAGAAGGCCGCGACGGCGGCGCGCATGTCCTCGAACCGCGACAGGTCGGCGTCGCGCGGCTGCTCCGAGAGCACGTTGAACTCGCGCAGGAAATCCTGGAGCAGCACCTCGAGGAGCCCGCGCTTGCTGTCGAAGTACTTGTAGAAGGCGGCGGGCGACTTGCCGGCCTGCTTGGCGATGCCCGGCACCGTGGCGTTGAGGTAGCCGACGCGCGTGAACTCGGCGCGCGCGGCGTCCTTGAGCGCGGCGATGGTGCGGGCCCCCTTGGGGCCCACCTGCTTCACGGCGCCGGTCACTGTGGTCCCGCCTTCCCCTGTCGCGCGTGTGCGGCGGCCGCCGCCGGGCCGCGCGGGCCCGGCGGAGGTCGCCGATGCCCCCACCGTAGCGGGGACGGCGCTCCCGGCGCGGGTCACACGGCCGCGGCGGCGGGTGCGAACCGCGGCATGACCTCGGAGGCGAACAGTTCCATGCTCTCGCGCACCGCCTGCGCGGGCAGGCCGCCGATGTCGAACACCGACAGGTGCACGTCGGGCCGCAGCGCCTCGCACAGGCTGCCCATGCGGTCGGCCACCTCCTCGGGGCTGCCGCACATCGCCGGGCCGTCGACGATGGCGTCGTAGTCGACGGGGGCGGTGACCCCGCGGATGCCGTTGGCCCACTCGGCGTAGCCGGTGAGGTAGGGCCGCCACCCGTCGCGCGCCGCCTGCGTGGTGGGCGCGACGTGCACGTGGCTGCACGCCCCGACGAGCGCCTTGTCCGCGTTGCCGGACTCGGCCATCAGGTCGCGGTAGAGCGCCACCATGTCGCGCCAGGCCTCGGGGCGCTTGAAGATGCTGGGCAGCATCAACGGCAGGCCGAGCCCCGCCGCCCAGCGCACCGACTGCTCGCTCATGCCGGTGCCCATCCAGATGCGGTGCCCGTGCCGGGCGGGGCGCGGCTGCACGGTGATGCCCTCCAGCGGCGGCCGGAAGCCGGGGCGGCGGGTGACGGGCTCCTCGTCGTCGAGCAGCGCGCGCAGCAGCTCCAGCTTGGCGACGATGGTCTCGCGGGAGACGTCGGGATCGCTGCCGAACTCGGCGTAGCCGTCGGTGGAGATGCCGCGCCCCAGCGCCAGCTCGGCGCGGCCGGCGGAGAGCCGGTCGAGGGTGGCGAAGTCCTCGGCCACGCGCACCGGGTCGAGGATCGGCAGCAGCGTGACGCCGGTGCTCAGCCGGATGCGGCGGGTGCGCGAGGCGATCGCCGCGAGCATCATCAGCGGTGAGGAGACGATGTAGTCGCTGAAGTGGTGCTCGCCGATCGAGACGATGTCGAAGCCCGCCTCCTCGGCGTGCACGGCCGCGTCGACGATCTCGCGCAGCCGCTGCGTCTGCGAGGTCCGCCGGCCGGTCACCGGGTCGGGGAGGTGGTCGCCCAGGCTGAGCAGTCCGAATTCCATGGTGTTCTCCGATCGATGCGCTACTACGGAAGTGATAGTGATGTTACTATCACATTTGTCCGCACGGCAACCGGCGAACCCCGCACGACCGTCGCGGTGGCGGGACGGAAAATATTGGCGCACAGGAGGATTCACGTGGGTATATCGATCTTCCGGGAGGCGGCCGGCGCCGCTGCACCGGCCGTCATGGTGGTGCCGCGTCGACGGCGGGAGTGCACGCGATGAGCAATCTCCTCGACGAGGCGGTGCGGCGGCACGCCCGAGTCAAGCCCGATGCGCCGGCCATCGTCGACGCCGCCGGCACGCTCACCTGGGGCGAGTGGGACGTGGAGGCCGACCGCGTCGCGCGCGCGCTCGCCGCGGCCGGCGTGGGGCCGCGCGGGCGGGTCGCGCTGCTCGCGCGCAACGGCACCGCCTACGGCCCGGTGCTGCTGGGCGTGTGGCGGGCCGGCGCGGTGCTGGCCAACCTCAACTGGCGGATGCCGGCGCACTCGCTGCGCGCCACCCTCGAATCGATCGGCGCCGCACACCTGCTGGTGGGCCCCGGGTGCGCCGAGGCGGCGGAGCAGGCCCGCATCGAATCGATGGGCATCACCGCGCTCGCGCACACCGCCCCGTACGTCGCCGCGCCCCCGGGCCCGGGCGGGCCGGCCGGCGTGCCCGAGGCCCGGCCCGGCGACGAGGCCGCGGTGTACTTCACCTCGGGCACCACCGGCATCCCCAAGGCCGTCTCGCTGAGCCACGCGGCCGTCGCCGCCGCCGTCGCCCGCGGCACCGTCCACGGATTCGCCGGCGACTCGCGCTCGCTCATCGTCTCGCCGACCTTCCACGCGGCCGGCGCGATCTGGTTCAACTACGGCCTGCTCGCCGGCGCCACCCAGTACTTCCACGACGACGCCGCCCCGCCCGCGCTCGTCGGCGCCCTGCACCGGCACCGCATCACCCACGCGCTGATGGTGCCCACGCTGCTGCACGCGGTGGTCACGGAGCTCGACGCGCACCCCGTGCGGCTCGACGCCCTGCGGCACGTGGGTTACGGGGCCTCGCCCATCACCCCCGCGCTGCTGCGCTCGTCGCTCGCGGCGCTGGGCTGCGAGTTCTGCCAGGTCTACGGCATGACGGAGCTGGGCGGCGCGATCTGCCTGCTCGCGCCCGACGACCACGTGCCGGAGGGCCCGGGGGCGGTGCGGCTCGAGTCGGCCGGCAGGCCGGGGCCGGCGGCGCGGGTGTCGGTGCGCGAGGTGGGCACCCTCGACGAGGTGGCGCCGGGCCGCGAGGGCGAGCTGTGGTTCACGGCGCCGTCGCTGATGACGGGCTATGTGGGCCGGCCGGAGGAGACGGCGCGGGTGCTCGTAGACGGCTGGTTCAACACCCGCGACATCGGCTACGTCGACGACGAGGGCTACGTCTACGTGCGCGGGCGCTCGGACGACATGATCGTCACCGGGGCCGAGAACGTCCACCCGGGCGAGGTGGAGAACGTCCTCAGCGAGCTGCCCGAGGTGTCGGAGTGCGCGGTGTTCGGGGTGCCCGACGACGCGTGGGGGCGCCGGCTGGTGGCGGCGGTGGTGCCGCGCGGCGAGATCGGCATCGACCGCATCGACGCCCACTGCCACGCACGCCTGGCCGGATACAAGTGCCCCAAGGACATCGTCTTCGTGTCCGAGCTGCCCCGCAGCGCCACCGGCAAGGTGCTGCGCCGCGACCTGCCCGGGCTCATCGGCGTGCACAGCTGAACGGCCGTCCGGGGGTGTGCGCCCGCGGGTGCGCGCCCCCGGCGTAACGCCGGTCACGTTCCGCCCCTCCGCGTGGGGTCGCCCCGCGCCCTTGTGTGTTTCCATCGGTAACGGCATCACGCCCGATGGAAGCCGGGAGGGGTACATCATGAGCCGACCGTCGACTCGGCCGACGCGGGCGGAGGGCTAGCCCGTGGAGTCGGTGACGCTCACCGCATCCCCGGTGCGCCGCAGGCTGCTGGGCCTGCTGCTGATCCTCCTCATGGTGGGGTTCGTGGCCGTGACGGTGCTGCAGTTCCGCAAGTCGTTCACCTCCGTGAGCACCCTGTACCTGGTCACCGACAGCGCCGGCAACGCGCTGCCGCAGAACGCCGACGTCAAGGCGCGCGGGGTGCGGATGGGGTCGGTGGGCGCCGTGGAGTCGCGCGACGGCAAGGTGGTGCTGCGCCTCGACCTGGAGCCCGAGCTGGCGCGCCAGATCCCGCCCGGCACCACGGCGCGGCTGCTGCCGAAGACGCTGTTCGGCGAGCGGTACGTGGCTCTGCAGATCC
>CAZDSL010000100.1:0-9196 GCA_964507655.1 uncultured Mycobacteriaceae bacterium
CGGTTCATCCTGGGCCTCGGCGTGTCGGGGCCGCAGGTGGTGGAGGGCTGGTACGGGCAGCCGTTCGCCAAGCCGCTGGCCCGCACCCGCGAGTACGTGCAGGTGGTGCGCGACGTGCTCGCCCGCGAGGCGCCGGTGGTGCAGGAGGGACCGCACTACACGCTGCCGTACTCGGGGCCGGGGGCCACCGGGCTGGGCAAGCCGCTCAAGCCCATCACGCACCCGCTGCGCGCCGACGTGCCGATCTGGCTGGGCGCCGAGGGGCCCAAGAACGTGGCGATGACCGCCGAGATCGCCGACGGCTGGCTGGCCATCTACTACTCGCCGCGGCTCGCGCCGATGTACGACGAGTGGCTGGACGAGGGGTTCGCCCGGCCCGGCGCGCGGCGCAGCCGGGCCGACTTCGAGATCGCCGCCACCTGCCAGATCACCGTCACCGACGACCCGGGCGCGGTGCGCGACACGATCCGCCCCACCGTGGCGCTCTACGTGGGCGGCATGGGCGCGCCCGAGCTCAACTTCCACGCGCAGGTGTACCGGCGGATGGGCTACGGCGAGGTGGTGGACGAGGTGACGGCGCTGTTCCGCGCCGGCCGCAAGGACGATGCGGCCGCCGCGGTGCCCGACGAGATGATCGACGAGACGATGATCATCGGCGACCCGGCGCATGTGCGCCGCGAGGTGGCGCGCTGGGAGGCGGCCGGCGTCACCACGATGCTGGTGACCTGCCGGGACGCCGAGCAGGTGCGGCGCCTGGCCGAGGTGGTGCTGCCGGCGCGCAGGTAGCGTGGTGCGGACCGTCCGCACCGCCCGCAGCGCTGGAGGGGCCGCCGATGCTCGACTCGATCAACGACCTCCTCGTCGAGCAGTCGTCGGCGCCGTGGTTGTACCCGCTGCTGTTCGCGGTGGCGCTGCTCGACGGGTTCTTCCCGCCCGTGCCCAGCGAGACGGTGCTGGTGACGCTCGCGTCGCTGAGCGCCAGCACGGGCACCCCGCACCTGTGGGCGGTCATCCCCGTCGCGGCGCTCGGCGCGGTGGCGGGCGACAACATCGCGTACACCATCGGCGCGCTCGTGGGCACCGAACGGTGGGGCTGGATGCGACGCGAGAAGATGGCCGCGGCCTTCGAGTGGGCGCGGCACGCCCTGGACGAACGCGGTCCGCTCATCATCGTCACGGCCCGGTTCATCCCTGTCGGCCGCATCGCCGTCAACGTCGTCGCCGGGGCGACCGGGTATCCGCGGCGGCGGTTCGTGCCGCTCACGGTGGTGGCCGGGGTGCTGTGGGCGTCGTACTCGGCGGGGATGGGCTACTTCGTGGGGGAGTGGTTCGAGTCGCAGCCGCTGCTCGCGGCCGTCGTCGCCATCGTGGTGGCCATCGCCGTCGGTGCGCTGATCGACCGCGTGTCGCACCTGATCCGGGCGCGCCGCGGGTGAGGGGCGCCCCGGCACCCCGCGGCGGGGGCGCCGGGTGGCGGCGTCAGCAGGCGCGGGTGGCGAAGTACAGGTCGTCGCTGCCCAGCAGGATGCCGTAGTCGGCGCAGCCGTTCGGCGTCGCGGCCGCGCGGCTCGAGGCGTCGTTGAGCGCCCAGTTGGAGCTGTTGAGCGTCTCGGAGGGCTGCACCGACAGCGTCATGTCGGACGCCGCCAGCTGCTTCGGGATGCCGGTGCCCTGGAACGCGGCGCCCAGGTTGTGGTCGAAGCGGAAGGTGAACAGCAGGATCGCGTCGGACGGGATCTGCTGGATGGGCTCCTTCGCGGAGGCGGCGGGCGCCAGCAGGGTGGCGGCGCACGCGGCCCCGGCGACGGCGGCTGCAGCGGTGAGGATGCGCTTCATATTCGGCCTTTCGGGCTGGGGACGTGGGCCCGAGCCGCAGCGGCCTCCCGCGTGAGGGGCGGCGCCGGCGGTGCGGGGCCGGCGGGCCTGCAGGCGGGTCGGCGGAATAAGGGTAGTCCGGACGGGCGTCCGGCTCAGATCCGGCGGGTGCGCCAGGCCCAGGCGGACGCCGCGGCGCCCACGGCGAAGGCGAGGGACAGCCACCGGCGCAGCTGCTCCTGCCGCTGCATCTCCTCGAACTGCTCGTGCGACAGGAACTGCGCGCCCTCGGGGCCCGGGGTGAACGCATCCCAGAAGAAGCGCGCCGAGCCGCCGAGGTTGTCGATCCACCCGAGCGATGCGCCCACCCATCCGGCGGCGGCGAGGCACAGGATCGCGAAGGCCGGCCAGAACCAGGGCAGCCCGCGGGCGCCGAGCCGGGCACGGCGCGGGACGACGGCGGCCGCGGCGGCGGCAATCACCGCCGACGCGGCGAGCAGGGGCCAGAGCATGGGGGGAGCGTAGGGGGCGGGAGTTGTCGGTGCCGGGCGCTAGCCTCGCCGTCGTGATCGCAGCGGACTCAGACAAGGCGAGCACAAGCGTGTGTACCACTGGTCGACGACGAGGTGGTGTCAGTGGAGACGACGGCAGAGGTCGCGAGGATCCTGACGCCGTTCCTCGCCGCGGCAATCACGATCGTCGGCGTGCGGTGGACGCTGCACCAGAAGGACGAGAGTGAACGTCGGACGGAGTGGTGGCGTCGGATGACATGGGCGCTGGACAGGACCCAAAGCGACAAGGACCGGGAGGCTCGCGTCGGATGGATGATCCTCGGCGAGCTGCTCGACTCCGATCTCGCGACACCCACCGAGGTGGCGTTCATCGACCTACTGGCACGGGAAGCGGCGCAAGTGGACAATGAGGGCGTGGACGGGAACGGAGGCCACGATGTCGTCGGCTGAGCGGGCAGGGCACGCGAGAGAGAAGAGGCCGCGTGCGGCACAGTCAACTGCGCCGCGTCGCAGCCTCGAGGTCCGTAGTGCTGCGGCCAAGGTTGCGGTGAAGGCCGCCAGGAAGCGTGGCGAGGAGCCGGAGAAGGCCCTCGTACAGTTGGCGAACGCCACTCCCTGACTGAGACTTCGCCCGGAGGCCCTGTCGCACTGGCCGGCTGGGCGCACGCGGGCGCGACCGCGCGGGGCGGCGCTGTCGGTGCCGGGCATTCTCTTCTCGCTGGGGTATGAGCGCGAGTACACGCGAATCGCTTCCTTCGGATTCCACGAGCGATTGGCGATCTTCGTCGGCATGTCAGCGCTCTTCGGTGTGCTGTCGCTCCCCGTCATCTACCAGGGGTATCGCGTCTATGTGCGCACCGGCGCAGTACGGGACGGAGAGCCATTGCCATGGTGGATATGGCTCGCAATGATCGGGCATGCCGTCGTGCCACTTCTGGCCGGCTTCGGCATGGGGTTCGCCGCGAGTCGGCAGACGTACATGATCGGCCCCGACGGTGTTCACTTCGAGGACGAGGGCAGGCCCGGTCAACCGATTCCTCGTGGAATCGCGCTCCTGATCAGGTGGGATGAGGTCCTGTACGCTGAATTCATCGAGGCATGAGGTGGCGCCGTGACTTCGACGCGTAGCGGGAAGGTCAAGCACGCGCGCAGCAAGCGCGCCAGCGGGGGGAAGTTCGGCTACACCCCTGGTAAGAGCCTTGACGAGCTGCGCCCGATCCCGCCGTCCGTTCCGCTCACGCACGCTGCCGAAGTCCGCTTCCGGGCAACAGGGCGCCCCGTCGCGTGATGTCGCGGCCGGGCACAGCACCACATGATGACGTGCGATTGCCGCGGCAAGTCGCTCGCATCGATCGTGGACGCCTTCTACAGGGTCAGGGCGGTGGGCGCGGCCTGAGCGCCCCTCACGCCCCGCAGTAGTGCGTGTACCCGTACCGGTCGCTGCACCAGAAATAGCCCTGGTCGCGGTCGGCCAGATCCTGCCCGGGCCGCACGAAGTGCAGCGCGGTGACGGTGCCTTCCGGCTGCGTCAGCGCGCCCTTGTAGGTGTAGCCCGGCGTCAGGTCGCCCAGCCCGCCGCCCGCCGAGTCCAGCTGCTCGACCAGCGTGACGGTGATCGTGTCGCCCGCCGGCTCCCAGTGCACCGTCCACTTCTCGCCGGTGCAGCAGCCGCTGTAGAGCGAGATGGTGCCGGTGCCGTCGGGAGCGAGGTCCATCGAGCGTGTGTGTCCGGTCCACTCGCCGGTGACGGCCGCGGCGATGTCGGACCCGCCGCCGGGGACGGTGGTGGCGGGCGGCGGTGTCGTGGCCGGCGATGCCGATGCGGTGGGCGAGGGCGCGGCCGGGGGCGGTGTGGCCGCAGACGGCGCGGGGCCCGGTGCCGGCTCAGGGGTCTGCGGGCTCGCGGGCGCGGGGGCGGCCACGGTGGTGGGGCTGGGCGAGCGGGCGGCCCCGGGCAGCGCGTCACCCCCGGTGGCCGACGAACACGCGGCGAGCGCGAGCGCGGTCGCCGCACCGGCGAGCGTCGCCACGGTGCGCACGCCTCGGCGGGGGGCTGTCATGGGCAGAGGCTAGCGCCGATCACCGGGCCGCGCCCGGCGAGAAGGCGGCGGCGCCGGCCCGCGCCTAGCGCATCACCAGCACGGGGCACGGCGCCGCGCGCAGCACCTTGAGCGCCGTCGATCCCAGCAGCAGGCCCGTCACGCCGCCGCGGCCGCGCGTGCCCATGACGATGAGCCGCGCCCGCTCGGCGGCGCGCAGGATCGCGTCCTCGGGCAGATCGGGCACCACCGAGCACGCCACCGCCACGTCGGGGTACTCCTCGGCGTAGCCGGCCAGCTGCTCGGCCAGCACGGCCTGCCCCACGGCCTCCTCGTCGTACTGCAGGTGCGCGCCGAAGCCGTGGAACGACGTCATCGGCTGGTCGCTCCAGGCGTGCACCGCCACGAGCGGCGCGCCCAGCGCGGAGGCCTCGCGGAACCCGGTGGCCAGCGCAGCGGCACCCAGGTGCGAGCCGTCCACGCCCACCACCACCGGCCCGGCGCTGCGCCGCGCGCCGTCGCCCGGGGGGACCACCGCCACCGGGCAGGAGGCGTGCCGCGCCACCTGCGCGCTCACCGACCCCAGCAGCGTGCCCATGATGGCGCCGCGCCCGCGCGTGCCCACCACGACCACCGCCGCGTCCGCCGAGGCCTCCACCAGCGCGGCGGCGGCGTGCCCGGCGACCACCTCGGCCGTCACCGGCAGGTCGGCGTCGGCGGGCACCGCCGCGGCCCGGCCCGCGATCTCGCGCGCCCCGCGGTGCACCGCCTCGGCCAGGTCGGCGGGCAGGCGATCGCGCACCCCGGCCGCCCCGGGGATGTCCGAGACGGTGACGATGCGCAGCGGGCGGCCGTGCCGCGCGGCCAGGGCGGCGGCCCACCGCACGGCGTCCTCGGAGTGCGGCGAGCCGTCGGCGCCGACGACGACGGGCTTCGGCGTGCTCATGGCGCCTCCCGGGGTGCGGGGCCGGCTAGCGGCCCGTGAACTGCGGCGTCTGCTTCTGCGCGAAGGCCTTCGGTCCGATCTTCGCGTCGTCGCTGCGGAACACCTCGACGCCGATCTTCGCCTCGATGGGGAAGGCGTCGAGTTCGGGCAGGCACTCCGTCTCGCGCAGCGTCTTGAGGATGGCCTGCACGGCGATCGGCCCGTTCGCGGCGATCGTGTCTGCCAGCGCGAGCGCCTTGTCCAGGGCGGTGCCGTCGTCCACAACGTAGCCGATCAGCCCGTACTCGCGGGCCTCATCGGCGCTGATGAGGCGGCCGGTGAGCAGCATGTCGGCGGCGATCGTGTACGGGATCTGCCGCACCAGGCGCACCGCCGAGCCGCCCAGCGGGAACAGCCCCCACTTGGCCTCGGCCACGCCGAAGCGCGCGCTGCGCCCGGCGACGCGGATGTCGGTGCCCTGCAGGATCTCGGTGCCGCCCGCCACGGCCGCGCCCTCGACGGCGGCGATGAGCGGCTTGCTCAGGCGCCGGCCCTTGAGCAGCGCGGGCAGGGCCGTCACGTCCAGCCCGCCGGAGCCGGTGCCCGCGTCCGAACCGGTGCGGATGCTCTCGCCGGGGGGCGCGCTGTTCATCGCCTTGAGATCCATGCCCGCGCAGAAGGCGCCGCCCGCGCCGGTGAGGATCGCGACGCGGATGTCGGGGTCGGAGTCGACGCGGTCCCACGCCTCGCGCATGGTCTCCATCATCTCGCTGGACAGGGCGTTGCGGGCCTCGGGCCGGTTCATCGTGACGATCAGCGTGTGGCCGCGCTTCTCGACCAGGCAGTGCGGCGCGGCGGCGGTGTCGGCGGTCATGGATTCCCTCTCCTCGGGGCGGGCGCGGCCCGCAGTGGCGTGGGGCGGCATCGGTGCACGTCGTGACCTACATCTCGAAAACCCCTTGCCTCGAACCGTAACACGTTCTAGTTTGGGTGGCGTGGCCCTGAATATCGCTGATCTCATCGAGCACTGTGTCGACCTCGCGCCCGAGCGGACCGCCCTGGAATCCGGCGACCGCACCCGCACCTACGCCCAGATGGACGAGCGTGCGAACCGGCTTGCGCACCACCTCATCGCGCAGGGGGTGAAGCCGGGCGACCGCGTAGGCCTCTACAGCCGCAACACCATCGAGTGCGTGGAGGCGATGATCGCCATCTTCAAGGCGCGCGCCGTGATGGTGAACGTCAACTACCGGTACGTCGAGAAGGAGCTCACCTACATCCTCGACGACTCCGACGCCGTCGCCCTCATCTACGAGCGCCGCTACACCGACAAGGTCGCGAACATCCTGCCCGGCCTGCCGAAGATCACCTCCACCCTCGTCATCGAGGACGGCACCGACGCCCCGGACGGCACCCACGGCGCGGTCCGCTACGAGGACGCGCTCGCGGCGCAGTCCCCGCAGCGCGACTTCGGCGAGCGGTCCGGCGACGACCTCTACTTCCTCTACACCGGCGGCACCACCGGCATGCCCAAGGGCGTCATGTGGCGCCAGGAGGACGTGTGGCGGGTGCTCGGCGGCGGCATCAACTTCGTCACCGGCGAGTACGTGGCCGACGAGTGGCAGCTCGCCGAGGAGGGCGCCGGCAACCCGCAGATGGTGCGCTACCCCATCCCGCCGTTCATCCACGGCGGATCCCAGTGGGCGGTGTTCCAGAGCCTGTTCACCGCGGGCAAGGCCGTCGTCTACCCCGAGTTCGACGGCGACTTCGCCTGGCAGGTCATCGAGAAGCACGGCGTCAACGTGCTGTTCATCGTGGGCGACGCCATGGCGCGGCCGATGATGGACGGGCTGCTCTCGGGCAAGTACGACACCTCCACCCTCTACGCCATCGCGTCGTCGGCGGCGCTGTTCTCGCCCGCCGTCAAGCGCCAGTACCTCGACGCGCTGCCGAACACGGTGCTCACCGACTCCATCGGCTCCTCCGAGACGGGCTTCTCCGGCATGGGCATGGTCACCAAGGACACCAAGCTCGACGGCGGGCCGCGGGTGAAGATCGACGAGTCCACCAAGGTCCTCGACGACGCGGGCGACCCCGTCGTGCCCGGCTCGGGGCAGGTGGGCATGCTCGCGCGCTGCGGCATCCTCCCGCTCGGGTACCACAAGGACGAGGAGAAGACGGCCAAGACGTTCCAGGTGATCAAGGGCGTGCGCTACTCGATCCCCGGCGACTACGCGACCGTCGACGAAGACGGCACCGTGACGATGCTCGGCCGCGGCTCGGTCTCGATCAACACCGGCGGCGAGAAGGTGTACCCGGAGGAGGTCGAGGGGGCGCTCAAGGCGCACCCCGACGTGTTCGACGCGCTGGTCGTGGGCATCCCCGACGAGCGGATGGGCCACGCGGTGGCCGCCGTCGTCGCGGTGCGCCCCGGCGCCGCGCCCTCCTTCGACTCGCTCGACGCCGTCGCGCGCGAGCACATCGCCGGCTACAAGGCGCCGCGCGCGGTGTGGTTCGCCGACGAGATCAAGCGCTCGCCGGCGGGCAAGCCCGACTACAAGTGGGCCCGGGCCGTCGCCGAATCGCGCGAGCCCGACGTCCGCAAGACGCCGGCCGCCGCCGGAGCCTGAAGCCGGCCACCGTACGACCCCGCACGCGCGCGCCGGGCGCCGCATCACCGCGGCGCCCGGCGCGCGTGCACACCACACGAGGAGCACACAGCGCATGCGCACCGACATCTGCGACAAGCTCGGCATCGAGCGGCCCATCTTCGGGTTCACCCCCTCCGAGCACGTCGCCGCCGCGATCAGCCGCGCCGGGGGGCTCGGCGTTCTCGGCTGCGTCCGGTTCAACGACCCGGACGAGCTCGAGGCCACGCTCGCCTGGATGGACGAGAACACCGACGGCAAGCCGTACGGCGTCGACGTCGTGATGCCCGCCAAGGTGCCCACCGAGGGCAGCCAGGTCGACCTCGACTCGATGATCCCGCCCGAGCACCGCGCCTTCGTCAACCGCACGCTCGACGACCTGGGCGTGCCGCCGCTGGAGACCGGCGCCGAGCATGCCGCGGGCGTACTGGGCTGGCTGCACTCCGTCGCCCGCGCCCAGGTGGACGTGGCGCTGCGGCACCGTCCGGCGCTCATCGCCAACGCGCTCGGCTCGCCGCCGGCCGACATCATCGGCGAGGCGCACGAGCACGGGGTGCCGGTGGCGGCGCTCGCCGGGGCCGTGTCGCACGCCCTGCACCACGTGGAGAGCGGCGTCGACATCGTCATCGCCCAGGGTTACGAGGCCGGCGGGCACACGGGCGAGATCGCGTCGATGGTGCTGGTGCCGGAGATCGTGGACGCCGTGGAGGCCGCGGCGGGCGGCAAGGTCTCGGTGCTCGCCGCCGGCGGCATCGGCAGCGGGCGGCAGATCGCCGCCGCGCTGGCACTCGGCGCGGCAGGGGTGTGGATGGGCTCGTACTGGCTCACCGCGTCCGAGTACAAGCTGGGCAGCGCCTCGGGCGAGGGGCCGTCCACCATCCAGAAGGCGCTGCTGGCGGCCACGTCGTCCGACACGGTGCGCAGCCGCATCTACTCGGGCAAGCCGGCGCGGCTGCTCAAGACCAAGTGGACGCAGGCCTGGGCGGCTCCGGGCGCGCCCGACCCGCTGCCGATGCCGCTGCAGAACATCCTGGTCAGCGAGGCGCACCAGCGGATCTCCGCCGCCGACGACCCCGAGGTGGTGGCCATGCCCGCCGGCCAGATCGTGGGCCGGATGAACACCATCCGCCCCGTCGCCGAGAGCATGGACCTGCTGGTGGGCGAGTACGAGAAGACCGTCGCGAGGCTGGCGGCGCTGTAGCGTCCGCCATCCGGAACCCCCGCCACCCCGCGCCACCCAGCGCCCGCGCCACCCCG
>CAZDSL010000101.1:0-3645 GCA_964507655.1 uncultured Mycobacteriaceae bacterium
GCAGGTACACCGCGCCCGCGCCCTGGCGCGCGCCGAGCTGGTTGGCGTAGGAGAAGGAATCCTCCAGCAGCTTCATCACGGGGATGACGCCGGACGACTGGTTCTCGATCTTCTTGATGGGCGCGCCGTGCTCGCGGATGTTGCTCAGCAGCAGCGCCACGCCGCCGCCGCGCTTCGACAGCTGCAGCGCCGAGTTGATGGAGCGGCCGATCGACTCCATGTTGTCCTCGATGCGCAGCAGGAAGCAGGAGACGGGCTCGCCGCGCTGCATCTTGCCGGCGTTGAGGAAGGTGGGCGTGGCCGGCTGGAAGCGGCCGTCGATGATCTCGTCCACGAGCTGCTCGGCGAGCACCGTGTCGCCGTCGGCGAGGCTCAGCGAGACCATGCACACGCGGTCTTCGAAGCGCTCCAGGTAGCGCTTGCCGTCGAACGTCTTGAGCGTGTACGAGGTGTAGTACTTGAACGCGCCCAGGAAGGTGGGGAACCGGAACTTCTTCGCGTATGCGCGGTCGAACAGGCTCTTGACGAAGGAGCGCTCGTAGCGGTCGAGCACGGCCGGGTCGTAGTACTGCTTCTCGACGAGGTAGTCGAGCTTCTCGTCGATGTTGTGGAAGAAGACGGTGTTCTGGTTGACGTGCTGCAGGAAGTACTGCCGCGCGGCCGCCTTGTCCTTGTCGAACTGGATGCGCCCGTCCGCGTCGTACAGGTTGAGCATCGCGTTGAGCGCGTGGTAGTCGAGCTCGCTCTCGGCGGCTGCGGTCACCTCGGCGCGCTCGCGGCCGCTTGCAGGTGCCTCGTCGGTGATGGTCGGTGCCACTGGTCGCTCTCCTGGAAGTGTTGCAGGCCCTCCCGGACGCGTTCGACGTCCTCGGCGGTGCCCATGAGTTCGAAGCGGTACAGGTACGGAACCTGGCATTTGCGGGCGATCACGTCCCCTGCGAAGCAGAACGAGTCGCCGAAGTTGGTGTTGCCGGCGGCGATGACCCCGCGGATCAGCCGCCTGTTGTGGATGTCGTTGAGGAACTTGATGACCTGCTTGGGCACGTAGCGCGTGTCGCGCCCCGTGACGGTGGTGCCGCCGCCGTAGGTGGGGCACACGAGGACGTAGGGCTCGTCCACCCGGAAGCCTCCGGGCGGCAGGTGCAGCGGGATGCGCACTGCGGGCATGCCGAGACGCTGCACGAATCGATGGGTGTTCTCCGAGACGCTGGAGAAATAGACCAGTGACGGCATGGGGACCTCCACGACGCGAATCGATGATCGGCCCCCGGTGTGCGCCGGGAAGCGGGACTCCCCGGCGCTTCGCCGGGGTCGGGCCCGGACGGGCTACGCGGCCTGCGCGGTGAGGGCCTTGATGCGGTCGGGCCGGTAGCCGGACCAGTGGGCCTCGTCGACCACCACGACGGGGGCCTGCAGGTAGCCGAGCGCCATGACGTAGTCGCGGGCGTCGGAGTCCTCGGAGATGTCGACGACGTCGTACGCGAGGCCGGCCTTGTCGAGGGCCTTGTAGGTGGCGTTGCACTGGACGCAGGCGGGCTTGCTGTAGACGGTGATGCTCATCTTCAAGGGACCCTCTCTCGACGCGGATTGCAGACCGGGAACGTTGTGCCGTGCCAGCCGTGCGAGGGCGCTCTCCCTTCCCCGAGCTAGCGCCCGATCCGGTGCGGATCCCGCCCCCTCCAGGCGGCCCGGAAGGCCGTGCAGGAGGGGTGTGGACCAGCCGGATCCTTCGTTGCCCCGCTGACACTTCAGACACTACACCTAGTGGTGCCTTTTGCAAGAGTTCCCACAAGTTGTGAGTGACATCGATGATATTCGCTGGTCGGGGGCCCGCCGTGATGCCGCACGCGCGGCCCGCCGGGCGTGTCGCCGGCGGGGTTGCGCAATCACCGGGCGGGCCCCGCCGGAAGGGGCTAGATTGTCACCCGGCCGCCGCCCGCCGCGGGCGTGCGCGGGGGCTCACAGTACGTCGTCGGCACCACGCCCGCACAGCCCGCCGCACCCCTCCAGGAGGACCCATGGCCGTACCCGTCCGCGAAGACGAGGGCACCCTCCCCGGCGCCGGCGGCGTGGAGCTGTACTGGCGCAGCTGGACGCCCACCGCCGCCCCTCCGCGCGCGCTGGTGGTGCTCGTGCACGGCATGGGCGAGCACTGCGGGCGGTACGACCACGTGGCCGACGCGCTCCTCGCCCGCGGCTGGGCGGTGGCGGCGCACGATCACCGCGGGCACGGCCGCTCGGGCGGCCGGCGCAGCTTCATCGACCGCACCGGCAACCTGCTCTCCGACATCACCACCGCCTTCGACCGCGCCCGCGCCGCCGTGCCCGACGTCCCCGTCATCATGGTGGGGCACAGCATGGGCGGGCTCACCTCGGCGCTGTGGGCTGTGGACAACCAAGACCGCCTCGACGGCCTCGTGCTCAGCGGCCCGCTGGCGCAGATGGATCAGGCCAACCCGGTGACGCGGGTCGTCGCCCGCGCCCTGTCGGCCGCGGTGCCCACCCTGGGCATGGTGGCCGTCGACGCGTCCGCCCTCAGCCACGACCCCACCGTGGGCGAGGACTACCGCGCCGACCCGCTCGTCTTCTCCGGCAGGCTGCCGGCGCGCACGGCGGCCGAGCTGATCGGCGCGGTGGACGCGGTGCAGCGCCGGGCCCCGGAGCTGCGGCTGCCGCTGCTGGTGCTGCACGGCTCGCTCGACACGCTCGCGCCGCCGGAGGGCTCGCGCCGCCTGTTCGAGGCCGCCGCGTCGGACGACAAGCAGCGCATCGTCTACGACGGCATGTACCACGAGATCTTCAACGAGGTCGACCGCGCGCGGGTGCTGGCCGACCTCACCTCCTGGATCGACGCGCACGTGGCGTGACGCCCCGTGCGCGGCGGGGTCCGCACCGCGCCGGGGCTCAACCCGCGGCGACGTTGCCGGCCAGCCACTCCCCCAGCTCGCGGGCACACTGATCCACCCGCTCGGGCCACTCCATGGCCGACTCGTCCGCGTCGTCGCTGACGTACTTCACCAGCCGCACCCGGGCACCGAGCAGCCCGCACGCCCGGGCGATGGCGAAGCCCTCCATGTCCACCAGGTGCGCCCGCTCCGCCAGCGCGGCCCGCACCATCGGGTCGGTGACGAACACGTCGCCCGTGGCGAGCACGCTGCCGTCGCCGCCGTCGATGTCGATGCGGTCGACCACCGGGTAGTGCAATTCGCGCAGCACGTCGGCGCTCATGTCGTGGTTGCACACCGCCGACGGCAGGTACAGCCCCGCGTGACCGTCGTGCAGCGCCCCGGCGGTGCCGATGTTGACCACGGTGATGGCGGCGGTGGCGTCGCCCGTACCCTCCGCGTCGTCCACCCGGGCCGCGAGGCGCAGCACCGCCGCCGTCGTCGCCGCCGCCGCGTCCACCTTGCCGATGCCGCAGATCACGGTGTGCAGGCCCGCCGGCACGTGCGCGGCCTCCGACTCGGTGGCCGAGACCACCACCGTGCGGCGTGGATCGAGCTGCTGCGGCGCCATATGCCGTCCTCTCCCGGGATGCGGTGCGTGCGGTGCGTGTGCGGCGGCGCGGCCGCAGGTGCACGGGCCCGCCGCCCGCGCAGCACATTAGAGTCCATCACATGAGCGGAAAGTCCATCACATGAGCGA
>CAZDSL010000101.1:3745-9189 GCA_964507655.1 uncultured Mycobacteriaceae bacterium
AGTCCATCACATGAGCGAGCTGCAGCAGACGATCGCGCGCGAACTGGGCGTGGCACCGCGGATCGACCCGCGCGCCGAGATCGACGCCCGCGTGGGCTTCCTGGTCGACTACCTGCGCTCCACCCCGGCGCGCGGCTTCGTGCTGGGCATCAGCGGGGGGCAGGACAGCACGCTCACCGGGCGCCTGTGCCAGCTGGCGGTGGAGCGATTGCGCGGCGAGGGCATGCCGCACGCGCTTTTCGTCGCCGTCCGGCTGCCGTACGGCGTGCAGGCCGACGAGGACGACGCCCAGGCGGCGCTCGCGTTCATCGCCCCCGACCAGGTCGTGACGGTCGACGTCCAGGCCGGCGCCGACGCCGTCGCCGCCGACACGGCCGCCGCGATCGCGCACCTGGGCACCGCGGAGCACCCGGCCGCACCGCTGCGCGACTTCGTCCGCGGCAACGTCAAGGCCCGCATGCGCATGGTCGCCCAGTACGCGATCGCCGGCCAGCTGGGCCTGCTGGTGGCGGGCACCGACCACGCCGCCGAGGCGGTGACGGGCTTCTACACCAAGTACGGCGACGGCGGTGTAGACCTCACCCCGCTCACGGGCCTGACCAAGCGGCAGGGCGCCGCGCTGCTGCGCGAGCTGGGGGCGCCGGCGCGCACGTGGCAGAAGGTGCCCACCGCCGACCTCGAGGACGACCGGCCCGCCCTGCCCGACGAGGAGGCGCTGGGCGTCGCCTACCGCCAGATCGACGACTACCTCGAGGGCCTGCCCGTCGAATCCGAGGCCGCGGAGCGCATCGAGCACCTGCACCGGGTGAGCCGGCACAAGCGGGCGATGCCGGCGAGCCCCCTCGACACCTGGTGGCGCTGAGCGGCCCCCCGTCGTCTCAGCGCGGCGGCGCCTCCCCGGCGTCTCAGCGCAGCGGCGCCTCCCCGGGGCCTCAGCGCGGCGGCGCCTCCCCGGGGTCTCAGCGCGGCGGCGCCTCCCCGGGGGGCTCGGTGCTGCGCCGCAGGGCGGCGATGAGGTCGTGGAACTCCACCGAGCGCTGCAGCCCCGGGCTGAGCACCGCGCGCACGGGGATGCGCAGCCGGTGCTCCGATTCCTGGAGCAGCCGGATGCCCGCATTGTGGTTGCCGCCCGCCGACTCCGGGTAGAGCAGCGTCCACGCGTGCGGCTGGGTGATGACCTCGAGCGGCGCCGTGTGGTCGGCGGGCACGGGCGGGCCCAGCGTGGCCCGGCGCCCGATCTCGCGGAAGGCGCGGTCGACCATCTGGTGGATGAGCACCTGGTTGCGGCGCGGCGGCAGGAGCAGCGGATACGCGGCCAGCTCCGCCAGCGCCACCGTGCCGTCCTCCGAACCGGCGAGCGGATGCCGCCGTGAGACCGCCACCAGCAGGTCTTGCATGCCCAGGCTCACCGACTGCAACCCCGGCCGGTCCACCTCGCCGCGGATGAGCGCCACGTCCGCGTCGCCGCTGGTGATGGCGGCCATGCGGTCGGAGAAGTCGCGCAGGACGAAGTCGATCTCGAGGCCGGGATGCGCCTCGCGCACCGACGCGATGGCCTCGAGGCTCTGCGCGGCGAAGCTCATGTTGGCCGTGATCCGGATGCGATTGCGCGGCTCGCGCACCACCTCGCGCGCCCGCGCCTCGATGGCCAGCGCCTCGGCGGCCACGGGCATGAGCCGCTCGCCGGCGGCGGTGAGCTCGACGTTGCGCGTGGACCGGTCGAACAGCTTGACGCCCATGTCCTGCTCCAGCTTGGCGATCTGGTGGCTGATCGCCGACTGCGAGATGAAGCAGCGCTCCGCCGCCTGCGAGAAGCTCTTCAGCTGCCCGACGGCGGTGAAGTAGCGCAGCTGGCGGAAGTCCATGTCCCCGAGGATATGAGCCCCCGCACAGGCCCGGCCGTCCGGCCCCGCACACCACTTATGACCGAACGCGATAGGAGTCTGTCGAAATCTCCGAAACGGTGGCACCCCGCCGCGGGCCTTCCTAGGTTGGATCCCATACGGGCGGAGAACGCATCGCTCCCCCGTCGACGCAGTTGAAGTCACCGGAACAAAAACCCGGTACGGTGCCGCGCCGCCGGATCTCCGCCCCGTCGAGACCCGACAGCGCACAGAGGAGATGGAGGTCGCCGTGACGACACAGGTTGCGCAGAACCCGCTGGACATCGATCCCGCCGACGCCGAACGCACCGAGGTGGTCATCGTGGGTTCCGGCTTCGGCGCGCTGGCCGCGGCGAAGAAGCTCGCCAAGGCCAAGACCCCGTTCGTCCTCATCTCGGAGACCACCGAGCACCTCTTCCAGCCGTTGCTGTACCAGGTGGCCACCGGCGTGCTCTCGCCCGGAGAGATCGCCCCGCCCATCCGCGCGATCCTGGCCAAGCACCCGCAGGCCGACGTGCGCCTCGGCCGGGTCGTGGCCGTCGACGCCGAGCGCCGCGAGGTGGTCTACGAGGCGGGCGAGGAGCGCCGGCGCCTCGGCTACACCACGCTGATCGCCGCCACCGGCGCCCGGCAGGCGTACTTCGGCAACGACCACTTCGCCGATGTCACCTTCGCGCTCAAGACGATCGACGACGCCGAGCGCCTGCGCCGCCAGATCCTCCGCTGCTTCGAGGAGGCGCACACCACCACCGATCCCGAGCGGCGGCGCGACCTGCTCACGTTCCTGGTGATCGGCGCGGGTGCCACGGGCGTGGAGCTGGGCGGGCAGATCAAGGAGCTGGCCCAGCGCTACTTCGCCACCTCGCTGCACGACCTGAGCCCCGAGGACGTCACCGTCAAGATCATCGAGGGCGCCGACAAGGCCCTCCCCCCGTTCGGCGGGAAGCTCAGCGAGTACGTGGCCGAGTCGCTGCGCAAGGACGGCGTCGACGTCGTCCTGAACACCTTCGTCACCGACATCGACGCCACCGGGGCCACGCTCAAGGACTCGGCCACCGGCGAGGAGCGGCGCGTCACGGCCGACACGATCATCTGGTCGGCGGGCGTGCAGGCCAACGACTTTGCGGGCGTGCTCGCCGAGGCCACCGGATGCGAGACCGACCGCGCCGGCCGCCTGCTGGTGAACCCCGACCTCACCGTCGGTTCGCGCGCCGACATCTTCGCGGTGGGCGACATGATGTCGCTCGACAAGCTGCCCGGGCAGTCGCCGGTGGCGATGCAGGGCGGGCGGCACGCGGCGGCGATCGCCTCGGGCAAGCGCGCCGCGGGCACCCCGTTCAAGTACCGCGACAAGGGCTCGATGGCCATCATCAACCGCTTCCGCGCGATCACCCGCATCGGGCGGATCGAGCTGACGGGCTTCATCGCCTGGGTGCTGTGGCTGGCCGTGCACCTGATGTACATGGTGGGCTTCCGCAACCGCTACGTGGCCGTGATGTCGTGGGTCGGATCGTTCGTCGGCCGGCACCGCCCGCACTTCCACTACTCGCAGGGCGCCGTCCCGCAGGCCGCCGGCCCCGCGGCTCCGGCCGGTGAGGACGCGGACGCGGAGAACGCCCCCGCCGGGGACGCGCCCGCCGCGGGCGGGCCCGAGCCGATCGCGCCCACCCGGTTCACGGGCGCCGCGGCAGGCGCGGAGCCCCGCGTCCCGGTGCACGCCGCGCACTGATCAGCACGCACCCGAGGGGGCGTCCGGCACACCGCCGGGCGCCCCCTCGGCCGTGCGCGGGGCGTGCCGTCGCTCTCCTCGCGCACGGGTGCTCCGGGCTCTGACGCGCGGTGGTTGTCGTAGGTGCCCGCTAGCTTCGGTGTTGTCCGCGGCGGGATGCGCGCCGCCGCACACAGGAGGGCCGCCATGGAGCGCGAACACACCGTGCACGGCACGCCGATGCCCAGCCCGCAGTCCCCCCGTCCGTCGCCGCCGCGACGGTCGCGCCGGCGCCACGCCGCCGACGACGCCGGGCACACCGGCTCCGCCGTGCTCGACGCGGTGGTGCACACGCGGACGGCGCACGTCGAGGACTCCGCCGGACGCCGCCCGGTGGCGGTGGCCGCGGCCGTCCTCCGCCACGCCACCTTCACCACCATCCGCCTGGCGGTGTGCGAACAGGAGGGCGGCGGGCACGCCGACCTCGCCACGCTCGACGCCTTCGCCCACGTCTACGAGACGGCCGCGCGCTGCGGCGGCGACGCCCGCGTGCATGTCGCCCACGCCACCGTGCGCCACGAGCTCGCCTCCGTCGCCGGCGCCTTCCCCGGGGTGCGGCTGCAGCCCGCCCCGGGCCCCGTGCACGCCCGCCTCGCCCGGCAGGCCGCGCGCGCCATCGACGAGCATCTCCGGCGGATGCGCGGCGCCCGCGCGGCCTCGGAGCGCCGCGCCGCGGCCGATGCGCCGCCGCTCACCGTGGCCACCGACGCGTCCAAGGGCGGCCGCCGCGGCGTGGGCATCGCCTTCGTCACCGAGCACGGCCGGTACCGCCAGGCGGTGCTGCGCCGGGGTTCGTCGGTGCTGCTCGGCGAGCTGCACGCCATCGACCTCGCCGTGGCCGGCAACCCGCACCGCGACCTGATCATCCTCAGCGACAGCCTCGATTCGGTGCGGGCCCTCCGGGGCGACGCCGCCCACCGCGCCCGGCCGCTGGGCGGCGAGGCCGAGTCGCTGGTGGCCCGCATCCGCCAGCGCTGCGCCGGCCGCAGCGTGCGGTTCGAGTGGGTGCGCGGGCACAGCGGCCATCCCCTCAACGAGATCGCCGACCGCCTGGCGCTCGCGGCCCGCCGCGCCGTGGAGGCGCGCCTCACCGAGGAGCAGGCCGAGGCCATCGCCGCGCGGATCGTCGAGGACCTGCCGCGCGGCGGCACCCTGCCCGGCCTGTGCCCCGCGGCCGCGGTTCGCTCGGCGCCGCTGCGGCGCGACGCCCTCGCGCTCGCCGCGCGGTGAGGGCCGCCGCCTCCCACCGTGTCGGGTGAGCCGCCGGCGCGTAACCGCGGCCGCACTCCGGCCGATACACCCGGTACAGGGCATGCCACCGGATCAACCCCAGGAGGTCATCGCCATGAGGGCATTCACCCGCGGCATCGCCGCCGCCGCAGGGGCGGCAGCGCTCGGCATCGGCGCCGCCGGTCTCGCGCAGGCCGATCCGGCACCCGCTCCCCCGCCCGCAGGCTTCGGCGCGTTCGTGCTCACCAGCGGAAACGACGTGGCCGGCCTCGTCTGCTCGCCCGACGTGGGCACCCATCCCGATCCCGCCGGCGCGTGCGATTCGATCCGCACCGCCGGCGGCGATTTCTCCGCGCTGCCCGCCGACGCGCACCGGGTGTGCCCCCTGTACATCCGGGCCGACGGCTACCCGGCGAGCGCGCTGGGCCTGTGGGTCGACGCCGACGGCGCGCGCATCGTCGACTACCGCCACAGCTACGGCAACGGCTGCTTCGCCGACGCGGCATCGGGCGGCGTGTTCGGGTTCTGACCGCGGCGCGCACGCAGGCCGCGCCGCCGGCGGC
>CAZDSL010000102.1:0-9123 GCA_964507655.1 uncultured Mycobacteriaceae bacterium
GGGGTCGGCGGCGCAGCAGCTGGCGCTGGGCGTGTGCCGGCACTCCTGGCCGCTCGCGGCGGTGGCGGAGGCCGCGTCGCCGCGGGCCCGGCGGATCGTGGCCGCGGTCGCGGTGGGCGAGGGGCTGGCCGACTGGTGGCAGCGTGATGCCCGTGCGCCCGGCGGCCCGCGGCTCGACCCGGTGCGCTACACGGTGCTCAAGCGGCTCGACGATGCCGCCTACGGTGCGGGGCTGTGGCGCGGGGCGTGGCGGGCGCGCAGCGTCCGGGCGTTGCTGCCGCGGCGCGGGTGATCGCCCTCCTGCGTTGGGTTAACCCTGGGCAGATTCGGTGCCCCGAATCCTGCCAGGGGTTAACCCAACGCAAATGGGGGCGGGGGTGCGGCGTGCGCTACTGCGGCCCCACCGCGTAGCGGCTCGTGATGGCCACGCGGTTGAAGGCGTTCATCACCGTCGCCACCCATGCCGCCGCCGAGACCTGCTCCGGCGCGAGCGCCCCGGCTGCTGCGGCGTAGGCCTCGTCGTCCACGTGCGTGCCCGCCACGAGCGTCACCGACTCGGCGAGCTCGAGGGCGGCGCGCTCGGCGGCCGAGAAGTAGGACGTCTCGCGCCAGGCGGGCAGCACCGCGATGCGCTCCGCGGCCTCGCCGGCGGCGAGCGCGTCGGCCGTGTGCATGCGGCAGCAGAACGCGCAGCCGTTGATCTGCGAGACGCGCAGCTTGACCAGGTCCACCAGCCGCGCGTCGAGCCCCGCCTCCGCCGCGGCGGCGTCGACCGTCGACGACAGCGCGATGAGGGCCTTGTAGGCGGAGGGGTGAGCGGTGCCGAGGTTGACGCGCGGTGTCGATGCCATGGCCCGAGCCTATCGCCGTCATTCCGCTGGTCGGCCGGGCGAATGCGGCGGCGGCCGGGCATACTGCGTGCGGGTCGTCACACTCGGGCGGCTCCGTCGCATCCGTCCCGCTCCCCGAAGGAGAACGCCGTGCCCCAGGGCCCCTTCGCCGGCATGTCCCGGCGCGAATTCCTCGCCAAGGTCAGCGCGGCGGGCGGCATGGCCGTGCTGGCGTCGTGGGCGGGCCCCATCATCGAGCGCGCCTACGCCGCCGACCCGGCCGGCATGGGATCGCTCGACGACATCGAGCACATCGTGCTGCTGATGAACGAGAACCGCTCGTTCGACCACTACTTCGGCACCCTCTCCGGCGTGCGCGGCTTCGACGACCCGTCCCCGGCGTGGAACCAGTACGGCTACCAGCCCGGGGTGGGCCCCACCCCCGACGGATACGTCAACCCGTTCCGTCTCGACACGAACAGCGGCCCGTCGCTCGACGGCGAATGCATCAACGACCCCACCCACAGCTGGGGCCCGCAGCACCGGGCGTGGAACGGCGGCGCCATGGACCGCTGGATCCCCGAGCACATCGCCGCGGAGGGCCCCGCCAACGGGCCGGCCACCATGGGCTACTACACGCGGGCCGACATCCCCGTGCACTACGACCTGGCCGACGCCTTCACCGTGTGCGACCACTACTTCTGCTCGGTCATGGGGCCCACCGACCCCAACCGGCTGTACTGGATGAGCGGATCGATCGACCCCGACGGCACGCACGGCGGCCCGCTGGTGACCACCCCGCACCTGATCCCCAAGAACGTCTACAGCTGGCGCACCATGCCCGAGAACCTCGAGGAGGCGGGAGTCTCCTGGAAGATCTACAACAACAAGGACGCCGGCCCCATCTCGTCTGTGCTGCTCGACGGCATGATGGGTTGCTTCCGCCAGGCGGCCGACCCGCACTCGGCGCTCGCCCGCAAGGGCATCGACCCCACCTACCCCGACGGCTTCCGTGAGGACGTGGCCAACGACCGCCTGCCGTCGGTGTCGTGGCTGGTGCCGCGGCTGCTCGACTGCGAGCATCCCGCGCTGCCTCCCGCGCTCGGCGCCACCGGGCTGCTCATGGCGCTCGACATCCTCACCTCGAACCCCGCGGTGTGGGAGAAGACGGCGCTCATCGTCAGCTACGACGAGAACGGCGGGTTCTTCGACCACGTCGCGCCGCCGACCCCGCCGCCGGGCACGGAGGGCGAGTACCTCACGGTGCCGCTGGACGGCGTCGACGGCACCGAGGGCATCGCGGGCCCCATCGGCCTGGGCTTCCGGGTGCCGGGGCTGGTGATCTCGCCCTACAGCCGCGGGGGTCTGGTGGCCTCGGAGGTGTTCGACCACACCTCGCAGCTGCGGCTGATCGAGCGCCGCTTCGGGGTGGACGTGCCCAACCTCACGCCCTGGCGGCGCGCGACCTGCGGCGACATGACCTCCGCCTTCAACTTCGCCGGGCGGCCCGATCCCACCGTGCCGCCCATGTTCGACGGCTACAGCCGCGTGGGGCCGGCGGTGCTGCAGTGCGGCGGCAGCATGGGGCTGGGCTTCGTCAACATGGGCGCGTCCTACCCGGTGCCGCCCAACAGCATGCCCGTGCAGGAACCGGGCGTGCGCGGGCGGCCGTCGGGGGTGGCCTGACTCGTCTGCCGGCCGCCGCCGATCCGAGCACCTCGTGTGCATCCCGAGCACGGGATCGCGCGGCCGCGCCGAGATGCAGTGCTCGGATCGTCGGGCCGCGCGCCGTCACTCCAGGAACACCACCAGATCGGTGCGCATCGACGCGGGGTCGGCGTCCGGGCTCGGCTCGGTCACGTACACCTCGAAGAACGTGGTGGAGGGGGTGTGCCCCGCGGCCGAGACCGCGGTGAGGAACGCCCCCCACGCCTCGCCCAGCCCCTCATAGGGGCCGAGGTGGCTCGTGGCCGCCGCCCGGCCCGCGGGGAGCGACGAGGCGACGGCCGTGCGTCCGCCGCCCAGTTCCACCGGCACGCGCAGCGGCGTGGCCACCGGCACGCCCACGCCCATGTCGACGGTGTCCGTGGGCATGCGCGTGTGCAGCGCCAGCGCGGGGCCGGCGGGCACGGCACCGACGGCGCCGAGCGCCGGGAACAGGGCGGGGAAGACGGCGTCCATCAGCTCGGGCATCCGGGCCAGCGGGAAGTCGCGGACCTCGACCACGGCGAGCGGGACCTCCGGCGCGTCGAGGAGGGCGACGCCGTCGTAGGGGGCGGCGGGGAAGTACGGGTGCGCTGTGGTCATGGCGGGCTCCTCGGCGGTGCGGTGTGGTCGCACAGGTGGACCCGGCGGGCACGGGGAATTCATCGCCGGCCCCGCGCGGTCAGCGGTACTCGCCGGGGGTGCGCCCCGTCCACCGCTTGAATGCCCGCCGGAAGGCGCTGGGCTCCGAGAAGCCGAGCCGCTGCGAGATCGACTCGACGCTCTCGCCCGCCTCGAGGCCGGCCAGCGCGGATTCGCGCAGAACCTGGTCGCGCAGGCGCCCCACGGACGTGCCCTCGGCGCGCAGCAGCCGCCGCAGCTGAGGCTCGCTCAGCGCGAGGGCGGCGGCGATGTCGGCGGCGGTGGGCTGGCTGCCGCGGGTGCCCAGCTCGACGATGCGCCGGGCGCGGGCGGCGAGCCCCGAGTCGTAGTCGCGGCGGGCCAGCAGGCCGGCGGGGGAGGAGCGCAGGAAATCGTGCAGCGAGGCCTCGTCCTGCACCACCGGGCCGGCCAGGTCGGCGGCGGCGAAGGCGATGGCCGGGTGCGGCGCCCCGAATGCCACCGGCCGGCCGAACATGTGGTGGTAGGCCACCACGTCGACCGGGGCGGGGGCGACGTGCGGCAGCTCCACGGCCACCGGTTCCAGCCGCCGGCCGGTGAGCCACGCGGCGAAACGGTGGATGAGCAGCAGGCCGAAGTCTGCGATGAGCGAGGCGTCCTCGTCGAACCCGGGCAGCATGTCGGTGTCGAACCACACGCGCACCGCCTCGTCGCCGAAGTCGATGCGCACCGGGGCCGCGGACGGCAGCGCGGGCAGGAACCCGTCGAGACGGTGCAGCACCGCGTCCAGGTCGGGGCAGTGGATGATGGCGAACGAGAGCAGCTGGAACGTGCCCCGCGGCACCGGGGCAAGCCCCAGGCCCATCAGTTCGTCGTCGGTGATCTCCCACGCGCCCACCATGAACCGGGCGACCTGGTCGACGGTCAGGCGCGTGTCGGGGTTGTCGAGCTCGTGGGCGCTGATGCCCGCGCCGGGCAGGGCGGGGCGCAGGTCCACGCCGCGGCGGTCGCCGGCCCGCAGGGCGCGCAGCACGAAGCCCACCGGCACCATCCGCTCCGCCACGCACGCCTCCTGGGCCCCTCGTCCGGGTGCGATCGGATCGGTCACGAAGCGTGATCGATCCGGTCCTTCACCGCCGCCGCAGCCCGAGCATACGGTGATCCCGATCGCACTCGGAGGGGCCCACCGGGTGCGGCGCCGCGCGCGGGCCGATCGGTCCGCTCCCGCGCATCACCGACGGAAAGGCCACCCATGCAGCGCACCCTCTTCGACGACGACCACAAGCTCTTCCGCGAGTCCTACCGCGGCTTCCTGGCCGAGCACGTGGCCCCGTTCCACGACCAGTGGGAGGAGGACGCGATCGTCGACCGCGAGGTGTGGAAGGACGCCGGCAAGCTCGGTTTCCTGGGCATGGCCGTCGACGAGAAGTACGGCGGCGGCGGGGTGGAGGACTTCCGCTACAACACGGTCATCACCGAGGAGACGGTGCGCGGCGGCTACGGCGGCCTGGGCTTCATGCTGCACAACGACGTCGTCCAGCCGTACCTGATGAAGCTGTGCACCGACGAGCAGAAGGAGCGCTGGCTGCCCGGGTTCTGTTCCGGCGAGACGATCACCGCCATCGCCATGACCGAGCCCGGCACCGGCTCCGACCTGCAGGGCATCAAGACCAACGCCAAGCGCGACGGGGAGGATTGGATCCTCAACGGCGCCAAGACGTTCATCACCAACGGCATCAACGCCGACCTGGTGATCGTGGTCGCGCAGACCGACCCGTCCAAGGGGGCGCAGGGCTTCTCGCTGTTCGGCGTCGAGCGCGGCATGCCCGGCTTCGAGCGGGGCCGCAACCTCGACAAGATCGGTCTCAAGGCGCAGGACACCGCCGAGCTCAGCTTCACCGATGTGCGCGTGCCCGCCGCGAACCTCATCGGCGAGGAGGGCATGGGCTTCGTCCACCTCATGCAGAACCTTCCGCAGGAGCGCCTGTCCATCGCCGTCGTCGCCGCCGCCGCGATGGAGCAGGTGCTGGCCGAGACCATCGAGTACTGCCGCGACCGCAAGGCCTTCGGCCGCTCCATCGGCTCGTTCCAGAACACCCGCTTCGTCATGGCCGAGCTGGCCACCGACGCCAAGCTGGCGCGCATCTTCGTCGACCGGTGCATCGAGGCGCTCAACGGGGGCGAGCTCACCATCGAGGAGGCGGCGATGGCCAAGTGGTGGACCACCGAGAAGCAGGTGGCGCTCATCGACCGGTGCCTGCAGATGCACGGCGGCTACGGCTACATGCGCGAATACCCGGTGGCCAAGGCGTTCCTGGACTCGCGGGTGCAGACCATCTACGGCGGCACCACCGAGATCATGAAGGAGATCATCGGCCGCGGACTGGGGATGTGACGGTGGCGCAGGAACCCCGCGCGCCGCACGGGCGCGGCGGCCCGCTCGCCGGGCTGCGGGTGCTGGAGCTCGGCGGCATCGGCCCCGGGCCGCACGCGGCGATGTTGCTGGGCGACATGGGCGCCGACGTGGTCCGCGTCCGCCGCCCCGGCGGGCTGGTGCTGCCGCCGGAGGACCGCGACATCCTGCTGCGCGGCCGCCGCCTCGTCGACCTCGACATCAAGACCCAGCGCGACGAGCTGCCGGCCCTCGCCGAGCGCGCCGACGTGCTCATCGAGGGCTTCCGGCCGGGCGTCGCCGAGCGGCTGGGCATCGGCCCCGACGACCTGTGCGCCCGCAACCCGCGCCTCGTCTACGCCCGCATGACGGGCTGGGGGCAGGACGGGCCCATGGCGCAGCGGGCCGGCCACGACATCAACTATCTGTCGATGACGGGCATGCTCTCGGCGATCGGGCGGGCGGGCGAGCCGCCGGTGCCCCCGCTGAACCTGGCGGCCGACTTCGGCGGGGGCTCGATGTTCCTCGTCGCCGGCGTGCTCGCGGCCCTGTACGAGCGGCAGGCGTCGGGTCGCGGCCAGGTGGTGGATGCGGCGATGGTCGACGGGGTGAGCGCGCTCGCCGCGATGCCGTGGTCGTTCCGCGCGTCGGGGCTGTGGGAGGACGCGCGCGAGTCGAACATGCTCGACGGCGGCGCCCCGTTCTACCGCGTGTACGCGTGCGCCGACGGCGGGGAGATGGCCGTGGGTGCGATCGAGCCGCAGTTCTACGCGCGGCTGCTCGAGGGGCTGGGCCTCGACCCGGACGGCCTGCCGCACCAGATCGACCGGTCGCGCTGGACCGAGCTGCGCGGGATCTTCGCCGCGCGCTTCGCCGAGCGCACCCGCGACGAGTGGACCAAGATCTTCGCCGACGTCGACGCGTGCGTCACGCCCGTGCTCTCGATGGCGGAGGCGGCCGAGGACGAGCACCTGGCGGCCCGCGGCACGCTGCCGCGCACGGGGCCGGACGGTGCGCCCCAGCCGGCGCCGGCACCGCGGTTCTCGCGAACACCGTCCACAGTGCCGCAGTCGCCGCCGCGGGAGGCCACCGCCGTCGAGCAGATCGGGTGGGACGCCTGACGTGACGTCATCCGCGCAGCAGCGCCAGGCGCCGCGCCGCCTCGGCCAGCACCTCCTCGCGCTTGCAGAAGGCGAAGCGCAGCAGGTGCCGCCACGGCTCGGGGGCGGCGCCGTCGACGGGGTCGCAGAACGGGGCCATCGGCACCGCGGCCACGCCCACGCGCGCGGGCAGCTCGCGGCACAGCGCGTCCGCGTCCTCGAACCCCAGCGGGCGGGTGTCGGCGAGCAGGAAGTAGGTGCCGGCGCAGTCGTGCACGCCGAAACCGGCCTCGCGCAGCGCCCCGGCGAGGAAGTCGCGCCCGCGCTGCAGCGTCTCCCTGTTGCGGGCGATCCACGCCTGCTCGGTGCGCAGCGCCAGCTCCACCGCGGGCTGGAACGGGGTGGCGCCCACGTAGCTGAGGAACTGTTTGGCCGCCCGCGCCGCGGCCACCAGCTCCGCCGGCCCGCACACCCAGCCGGTCTTCCACCCGGTGACGTTGAACGTCTTGGCGGCCGACGAGACGGTGAGCGTGCGGCCGGCCAGGCCCGGCGTGGTGCACAGCGGCACGTGCGGCCCGGCGGCGGCGTCGGAGTAGACGAGGTGCTCGTACACCTCGTCGGAGAGCACGATCACGTCGTGCGCGGCGGCCGTCTCGGCGATCACCGCGCGGTCGGCGGCGTCGAAGACGGTGCCGGTGGGGTTGTGCGGGGTGTTCACGATGAGCAGGCGGGTGGCGTCGGTGACGGCGTCGCGCAGCGCGGCGTGGTCGAGGCGGAATGCCGCGCCGCGGGCCACCAGAGGCACCGTGCGCCGCACGCCCCCGGCGAGGGATGTTACCGCCGAGTAGGAATCGTAGTACGGTTCGATGAGGACCACCTCGTCACCGGGCTCCACCAGCCCGAGCACCGCCGCGGCGATGCCCTCGGTGGCGCCCACGGTGACGAGCACCTCGGTGTCGGGGTCGGTGGCGATGCCGTGGCGGGCGGCGCGGTCCTCGGCGATCGCGGCGCGCAGCCCTGGCATGCCGATTCCGGGCGCGTACTGGTTGAGGCCGCCGGCGATGGCGTCGCGGGCGGCCTCGAGCATGGCGTGCGGGCCGTCGGTGTCGGGGTAGCCCTGGCCGAGGTTGACGGCGCCGTGCCGGGCCGCCAGCGCGGACATCTCCGCGAAGATCGTCGAGCCGTACGGGCGGAGCCTGGTGACTGTGGCGGACATGCCCGTCACGGTAGCCCCGCGGCCCCGCCGGCGGCGGCCGGCGAGGGGCCACAACGTGCCGGTTCCTGCGGGAATCGGCAGCTTATGATCATGGAACAGGTTGCAGAACCGCAGCAGAAAGGAAGCGAGTGCCGATGACTACCGAGGCATACATCTACGAGGCGATCCGAACACCTCGCGGGCGCGGCAAGAAGACGGGCTCGTTGCATTCCGTGAAGCCGATCTCTCTGGTCACCGGGCTGCTCGACGAGATCCGCGTCCGCTTCCCGGACATGGACTACGACCGCCTGTCCGACCTCATCCTCGGCTGCGTGACCCCCGTGGGCGACCAGGGCGCCGACATCGCGCGCGCGGCCGTCACGGCGGCGGGCTACCCCGACACGGTGGGCGGCTTCCAACTCAACCGGTTCTGCGCCTCGGGCCTCGAGGCCGTCAACCTGGCGGCGCAGAAGGTCCGCTCCGGCTGGGACGAGCTGGTGCTGGCCGGCGGCGTCGAGTCGATGTCGCGCGTGCCGATGGGCAGCGACGGCGGCGCGTGGGGCCTCGACCCGGCCACCAACTACGACACCGGCTTCGTGCCGCAGGGCATCGGCGCCGACCTCATCGCCACCATCGAGGGCTTCAGCCGCGAGGACGTGGACGCCTACGCCGTGCGCTCCCAGGAGCTGGCCAAGAAGGCGTGGGACGGCGGCTACTTCGCCAAGTCGATCGTGCCCGTCAAGGACCAGAACGGCGTGACGGTCCTCGATCACGACGAGCACATGCGGCCGGGCACCACCGTGGAGGCGCTGGCAGGGCTCACGCCCTCGTTCGCCGGTCTCGGCGAGGTCGGCGGCTTCGACGCGGTGGCGCTGCAGAAGTACCACTGGGTGGAGAAGATCAACCACGTCCACCACGGCGGCAACTCGTCCGGCATCGTCGACGGGGCCGCGATGCTGCTCGTGGGCTCGGAGCAGGCGGGCGCGGACATGGGGCTCACCCCGCGCGCCCGCATCGTCGCCACGGCCACCTCGGGCGCCGACTCGACGATCATGCTCACCGGCCCCACCCCGGCGACGAAGAAGGTCCTCGCCACCGCGGGGCTGACGATCGACGACATGGACCTGGTGGAGATCAACGAGGCGTTCGCGTCGGTGGTGCTCAAGTTCCAGAAGGACCTGAACGTCCCCGACGAGAAGCTCAACGTCAACGGCGGCGCCATCGCCATGGGCCACCCGCTGGGCGCCACCGGCGCGATGATCACCGGCACCATGGTCGACG
>CAZDSL010000103.1:0-2071 GCA_964507655.1 uncultured Mycobacteriaceae bacterium
CCACATCGAACTCCAGCCACGCGCCGCGGCCGGGGATCACCTTGACGCTGTGCAGCTCCTTCTCGGTGGACTTGTCGATCGACTCGTCGAAGTACACGCCCGGGCTGCGCACCAGCTGCGAGACGACGACACGCTCGGTGCCGTTGATGATGAAGGTGCCCTTGCTCGTCATCATGGGGAAGTCGCCCATGAAGACGGTCTGGCTCTTGATCTCGCCCGTCTCGTTGTTGATGAACTCCGCGGTGACGAAGAGCGGCGCCGCGTAGGTCATGTCCTTTTCTTTGCACTCCTCGATGGACGCCTTGACGTCCTCGAAGTGCGGGTCGCTGAACGACAGCGACATGGTGCCGGCGAAATCCTCGATGGGTGAGAGCTCCGTGAGGATCTCCTCGAGCCCACCCTGCCGGGGCGAATCGCCGCGGGCGGCGACGCGGTCACGCCACGCGTCCGATCCGACCAGCCACTCGAAGGAATCCGTCTGGATGTCCAGAAGCCCAGGCACCTCGATGGGCTCCTGGATCTTTGCGAACGAGATCCTCCTGGGGGCCCCGGGGATTGTAGATTCTGTCCTGGTCTGGCGGGAGACTGCCAAGATGCGTCCTTCCAGCACCTCACGCGCGCCGCCCCCTGAGTGGGCGACCGCCGCTGTACCTGATCTGCGGATTCCGCCGGATGCACCCCCGGCAGCAACCGCAACCACAGGTGTCCAGCGGCCCGCTTCGCCGTGCGGCGCGCCCATGGGGGCGACGGCCGGACGGCTGGTCCGGAAGTCGAGATCCACAGGGCGGCACTTGCACAGTGACCGGGCGCCGGAACCCGTCGGCGACGGAATATGGACAGGAGGCAGCCAGCGCAACGTCCAACGGTAGCGCATTCAGGCCGAGATGTCGAACCGGCGGCACGACAGGCAGCCCGCGGCGCGGATGCGTTCGCAGCGGGCGCGCCGGGCGCCTGCCCCCCGCCCGGGGTGGACGGCGCCGGCACCGGCCCTCCCCCGCCTCCGCGCGTCCGGGGATCAGACTGGCCGTTCGCGCGCCCCACGTCAAGGCCCCGCGCCCGGCGATCCGCCCGCGCGGGCCCGGGCGGCCGCTACAGCAGCGTGATGTCGTCGGCCTTCCAGGCGTCGCCCGAGCGCACCATGGTGATGCGCAGCGGCGCCGAGTCGGACACCTCCTGCGAGCCGGCGTTGGTGCCCTGGCGCGCCATGATCACCACCGCCACGGCCTTGTCGCCCGCGAGCTTCTCGACGCCCGCGTCGCCCTCGGCCACCGACGCGGTGATCGACGTCTGCGCCTGGGTGATGATCTGGACGTTCTGGTCGGCCGTCTCCTGGTAGCGGGCCAGCATCGCCGGATCGAGGTAGCGCTCGAGGGCCTTCTGGTACGTGTCCAGGTCGGTGTAGTCGTAGGAGAACACGCCGGCGACGATGTCGCGCGCGGCCTGCGCCACCTGCGCCGTCTCCGTCTGCGCATCGACGAGGAACGCCGAGTTCTCCTCGGACGGCGACGGGCCCTCGTGCTCCGCCCACTGCCACCCGGCCACCGCCGCCACGGCCGTGAACACCACGGCACCGGCGGACGCGGCGAGGATCAGCCGCCGCGGCCCGCGCCGGCCCGCCTTTTCGCCCGGCGCAGGATCGCCGTCCGCCCCCGGCGCGGGCGCGGTGTCGCCCGGCGCAGTCCCTCCCGGCGCAGGCGCGGTGTCGCCCGGCGCAGGCGCGGTGTCCGTCGCGCCCGCCTCCTGGGCACCGTCCGCCTCGCCCGGCGCAGCCGTCTCCGCCGCAGCCTTCTCCGTGGCAGCCTTCTCCGTGGCAACCTTCTCGGCCGCAGCCTTCTCGGCCGCAGCGCGCTCGGCCGCCGCCTGCTCCGCCAGCTTCTTCGCCTCCGCGGCGAGCCGCTCGGCCTCCGCCGCCTTCTCGGCCGCGAGCCGCTCCGCGCGCCCGGCCGCGTCGCCGTCGCCCTCCGGCCGGTCGCCGGGCTTCTTGCCGAACCTCATCGAAAGCCTCCTCACGACCCTGCCGGGCTCTGCTGGTCCTGCGCCGGGGCCTGATCGCCCGCGCCGGCATCCCCCG
>CAZDSL010000103.1:2171-9111 GCA_964507655.1 uncultured Mycobacteriaceae bacterium
GCCGGCATCCCCCGTGCCGGCATCCCCAGCGCCGGGAGCCACCGCGCCCGGATCGACCGCACCGGCCCCCGGGTCGGCCGGCTGCGCACCGTCGCCGGGCTGCGCCGGCACGTCCTCCGCGCCCGTGTCGTCGCCGTTGACGTCGCCCACGCCGGCGAACCGCGTGTCGAAGTCGGCGACCTTCCACCCGTCGTCGGTGCGCTGCAGGTTGAGGCTGATGCCCTGGCGCAGGGTGCGGGTCTGCCCCTCGGTGAGCGTCTGGTTGCGCACCACGAACGCCATCGCCGAGGCCGTGCCCGCATCCTCGTCGAAGGACGTGAGCACCGCCGAGTTGAGGTCGGTCGTCATCGCCACGCCCGTGTCCTTGAGCGCGGCGGCCAGTTCGTCGCGCGCGGTGCCGGGCGCGAACTGCTCGGACAGCTCGCCGGTGGTGACCGCGTGCATCCGGTCGAGGCTGCCGTCGATGTCGTCGAGCGACACCGTCGTCAGCGCCACCGCCGCATCGCCGGCCGCCTGCGTCGCGGCATTGCGGTCGGTGGCCGCGGCGTCGGCGGACGAATCGGTCTGCAGCGCCGCCACCGTCCACAGCACGGCCATCACCACCGCCGCCACGAAGGCGGCCGCACACAGCGCGACGGCGACGATCGCACCCCTGCTGCGGGTGGTGCGCCGCGCGCCGTCCTCGGAGGACGCAGGTTCGCTCACAGTCTTCCCATCTCGAATATCGATGCGGCCCCTCCCCGGGGCCGTCCCCGCCGGCCGCTCCCCGCCCGGGGGCCGGCGCCGCCCGGGCCGCGCACTCCCCGCGCGGCCCCGTTGCAGGCTACGTGCCGGACGCGCCGGACGCCCATTCCCCTGGTGGGCGCGGTCGCACCCGCCCGACGGTGCGTCCCGCGGCACACCGGCGCGCCCGCGGAAGCCCGGTCACCGCGGCGTGACCCCCAGCAGCGCCGCCACCTGGGAGGCGATCGGGCGCAGGTAGAGCTTGTCGGGGTCCTGCTTGGGCTTGGAATCCCACGGCTGCGACACGTTGGGGTCGGCGTAGATGATCCGGTCGGAGCTGCGCACGCCCGTGGGGTTGCCCTGCGGCACCGCGCACGAGGCCTGCATGTTGACCGGGAAATCGTCGACCGAGTCGTCGAAGTCGGGGTTCTGCGCCTTCATGGCGTCGAGGATCTGCTGCGTGCCCTCGTAGCCGCGGGTGCACGACACCGGGTTGTTGGTCTCGAGCACCACGCCCATGTGGATCGTGTCGTCGCCCGGCGCCACCGTCGGCGACGCCGCGCCGAGGGCCGGCAGTGCGGCCAGCAGCACGCGCAGGCCCTCCCACACGTCGTCGGCCACCTTGCTCACCACGTTCGCCCCCGCCAGCAGGGAGGCGATGTCGTCGCCGCCCTTGGCGATGAAGTCGCCCGACTCGTCGGACGCGCTCGTGGCGGTGCCGATCAGCCGGCGCACATCGGGATCGCTCTGCTTGAGCTGCGCCGCGATGCGGTCGAGGTCGGTGCTGTAGTCGCGGATCGCCGAGGACTGCTCCGACTGCGTGCCCAGCACGGTGACGCTGTCGGTGATCAGCCCCAGCGTCTGCGGCAGGTTCTCGCTCGCCTCCTCGGTGAACGAGTTCACCGATTGGACCAGCGAACGCAGCTCCGGGCCGCGGCCGTTGAGCGCGGTGCCCAGCTCGGTGAAGGTGGTCTTGAGCGCGTCCACGGGGATGGAGTCGGTGAGCCCCGAGACCGATTCGAACAGGTCCTCGATGGGCACCGGCGTGGAGGTGCGGTCGACCGGGATCGTGGAGCCGTCCTTGAGGAACGGTCCCGCGTCGGTGACGGGCTGGAAGTCGACGAACTGCTCGCCGATGGCCGAGCGGTTGGCGACCACCGCGCGGGTGGAGGCCGGGATGTCGGGCCCGCCCGTGTCGAGTTCGAGGTCCACCTGCAGGCCGTCGGGCGTCAGGCGCATCTCGCCCACCCGCCCCACGGGCACGCCGCGGTACGACACCTCGGCGTTGGGGAAGATGCCGCCGGAGTCGGCCAGGTCCATGTGCACCGTGTACTGGCCCACGCCGAGGAGGTTGTCGAGGCGCGCGTACTTGGCGCCCACGTAGACGATGCCCACCACGGCGATGACGAAGAA
The DNA here is from genome assembly GCA_964507655.1 of uncultured Mycobacteriaceae bacterium. Taxonomy (GTDB): domain Bacteria; phylum Actinomycetota; class Actinomycetes; order Mycobacteriales; family Mycobacteriaceae; genus Tomitella. Next base: position 4,308 of record CAZDSL010000103.1, read on the forward strand.
CGCCACCAGCTGGATCTTCATGAGTCGGCTCAGCATCAGTGGCCACCTTCCTGACCGTCGGCGGCGTCGTCCGGCGCGGCCGCCGGCGTGGGCACCTGACCGATCTGCGGGAGCGCGCCGGTGATGCCGCGCTGCGCGTCCTGCGCGGCCTGCGCCGCCGCCTCGGCGGCGTCGTCGACGATGCCCACCGGCAGCTTCGCCGGGTTGCGCACGAACGGCGGGGCCGCGTTGGCGAGCGGCAGCAGCGTCACCGTGGGCCAGCCCTGGCGGGGCCCGTTGCCGTCGATCCACGGGTTGCTGCGGTCGACGGGCACCTGGTGGTCGCCGTACGGCTTGACGTAGCGCGGGTCGGGCCGGCCGACGCCCAGGTTGGCGAGGGTCTCGCCGATGCGCAGGTCGGCCGACACCCACACGTTGGCGTAACCGCCCTTGATGCCCTGCAGGATCTCGTCGGGGATGGGGAACGTGGGCAGGATCGGCAGCGCCCCCACCAGCGACGGCACGTTGTCGGCGAGCGCCTGCACCGTGGGCCGCATGGCGCGCAGGTCCTTGAGGATGTCGTCGCGCGTCGTCTCGATGACGTCGGTGCCGGCCGTGCCCAGCCGGTCGAGCTGCTTGAGCAGCTCGACGAACTCGGGCCGCTGCTCGTCGAGGATCTGCACGCCCTGGGGCAGCTCGTCGAGGATGCCGGCGAGCGCGTCGCGCTGCCCCGACACGGTGGCCGTGAGCGTCTGCAGGCTGTCGAGCGCCCGGCTGATCGAGTCGCGCTGGTCGTCGATGCCGTGCACCAGGTCGGTGAACTGGCCGAGCAGCGCGCGCGTCTGCGGCTCGCGGCCGCCCACCGCCTTGTTCATCTCGGCGACGATCGGCTGCAGCTGCGCCACGCCGCCGCCGTTGAGCAGCAGCGACAGCGCGCCGAAGACCTCTTCGATCTGCGTGGCGCGCCCGGTGCGCTGCAGCGGGATCAGGGCGCCGTCCTCGAGCGTGCCCTGCGACGGCACGGTGGTGGGCGGGTCGAGCTCGACGAACTTCTCGCCCAGCAGGTTGGTCTGCTTGATCTGGGCGACGGTGTTGGCGGGCAGGTCGACGTCGCCGCGGATCTTCAGCGTGGTGCGCGCCGACCAGCCGTCGGGCGCCAGCCCGATCGACTCGACCTGGCCCACCGCCACGCCGCCCACCTTGACGGCCGACTGCGGCACCAGCGAGAGCACGTCGGCGAAGTCGGCGGTGATCGTGATCGGGTGGTCGCCCGTGTCGGCGCCGCCGGGCAGCGGGATGCTGTAGACGCCCTGCGTGCCGCACGCGCTCAGCCCCAGCGCGAGCGCCGAGAGCACGGCCACGGCGGCGCGCCGCGGAAGCCTCATCATCAGTTGCCCCCTTCCCACCGCGGCGATGGGTTGCCCGGCACAGTGCCCGGCACCGGCGACCGCTGCAGGTTGTCCCCGCTGAGGATCCCGAACGGCAGGTTCAGCGTCGGGGTCTTGATGCCGTCGGTGATCTGCTGCGCCACCTGGTGGCACTGCTCCATGAACGGCCGCATCTGCTTCTCCAGCGCCTCGTACTCGGGGATGCCCGGGCCCATCTTGCCCATGTTGAGCAGCTCGCATCCGGTGCCGATCGGGTCCTGCAGCTGCGGGAAGCCCAGGCGCATCTGGATGGTGCCCGAGTCGGGGTCGTAGGCGTTGATGAAGTTGGCGATCGCCAGCGGCAGCAGCGCCAGCGACTCCTTGAGGTCGGCGCGGTGCTGGGCCACGGTGCCGGTGACCGACGCCAGCCCCTTGATGTTGCTCTCCAGCGAGTCCTTGTTGTCGTGCACGAAGCGCGCGACGTCGCCCAGCGCCACCGAAAGCTGCTGGATCGACGCGCCCAGGTCGCCGCGCTCGGAGTCCATGAAGTCGCTGAACTGCTGCATCTGCGTGTTGAACTCGCGCACCTGCGCGTCGTGCTGGGCCAGCGTGTGCGCGAACGTCTGCAGGTTGCGCACGGTGGCGAAGATGTCGCCGCGCGAGTCCGAGAGCGTGCGCGCCGCGGCGCTGAGCTTGTCGATCGTCTCGCCGATCGAATCGCCGTTGCCGTCGAGGTTCGCGGCCGCGGTGTCGACCAGGTTGCTCAGCGCGCCGTTCTTGTTGGCGCCGTCGGGCCCGAGGGCCTGCGAGACCTCCTGGATGCTCTTGTAGAGCTGGTCGACCTCCACCGGCGTGCGGGTGTGGTCGCGGTCGAGCACCGCGTCCTGCCGCAGCCGCGGGCCGCCCGAGTACGCGGGGGTGAGCTGGATGTAGCGGTCGGGCACCACCGACGGCGTGACCTGCACGGCCGTGACGCCCTCGGGGATGGGCACGTCGCCGTCGACCGACATGACCACCTTGACGTCGGCGCCCTGCGGGGTGACCGAGTCTACGGAGCCGACCTCGACGCCGAGCACCATCACCTTGGAGCCGGCGTAGATGCCCACCGAGCGGTCGAAGTACGCGGTGATGCGGGTGGGTTCCGTGCGGAACGCGGCGTACCAGACCGCCGTGCCCGTGATGGCGAGGAGCAGCAGCAGCACCACCGCGAAGGCGATGACCCTGCCCGAGACCCGTGAAAGTACGGCCATGCGTCAGTTCCCCTCCCCGTCGAGCTTGCGCACCGGCTCGCGCGGCGAGGGCACGTCGGGCAGCTCCGGCGGCACGATGTTGCCGACGATGGTGTCCCACCAGCGCCCGTTGCCCAGGGAGTTGTTGAACAGCCGGTAGAACACCGGCGCCTGGGTGAGCGCCTTGTCGATGTTGTCCTGGTTCTTCTGGAGCAGGTCGACGACCTTCTGCAGCTGCGTCAGGGCAGGGCCGATCTGCTGCTCATTGTCGGACACCAGGCCCCTGAGCTGGGTGGACAGGTCTTGCGACCGCACCAGCAGCTCGTGGATCGCGTCGCGCCGCGCGTTGAACTCGGCGAGCAGGTCGGCGGAGTGCGCGAGGATCTGCTCGAACTCCTGGTTGCGGTCGGCGAGGATCCCGCTGGTCTTCTTCGTGGCCGCGAACAGGTCCTTGAGCTCCTTGTCGCGCGAGGCGATGGTCTCGGAGAGCCGGGTGACGCCGTTCAGGGCGCTGCGCACCGTGTCGGGCGTGTCGGCGAACGTCTCCGAGAGCACCTGCATGCTCTGCGCCAGCTGCGCGGTGTCGATGCCGTCGATGCTTTCGGCCGCGTCGGAGAGCGCGGCGACGACGTCGTACGGCGAGCTGGTGCGCGAGAGCGGGATGACCGCGTCGGGGTCCGCCCTCTGCGACCCGCGCGGGTTGAGCGCCAGGTACTTCGAGCCGAGCAGCGTCTTGATCTCGATGCCGGCGGTGGACTGGTCGCCCACCCAGGTGTCGGTGACGCGGAAGCCCACCAGCACCTTGTCGCCCTCGAGCTCCACCGACGACACCTGGCCCACCTTCACGCCGGCCACCCGCACCTCGTTGCCCGTCTTGAGGCCGGCGGCCTCGGAGAACTCGGCGTGGTACTCGGGCCCGGCGCCGAAGAACGGCAGGTCCTTGAACGAGAACGCGGCGACGGCCAGCAGCACCACCATGAGGATGCCGATGAACCCGGTCACCAGCGGATTGCGACGGACCGTCATCGGTCACCTCCCGCGTGGCAGCGCGGCGCCATGTTCGTGTACAGCGCCTGGTTGATGGTGGGCAGGCTCGGCAGGTTGAGGTTGTCGGAGTGCCCGGCACCGGCGACGATGTCGAGCCCGCACAGGTAGAACTGGAACCACGAGCCGTACATGGCCGTGCGGTTGAGCGCCTCGTACTTCACCGGCAGCGTCTGCAGCACCTTGTCCACGTCGGGCTCGCGCGCGTTGAGCCCCTCGGCCAGCTGCTCGGTGCCCGAGATCAGCCCCTGGATGGAGGGGCGCGCGGGCTCGAGCAGGTCGGTGGTGGAGTCGGCGAGGTTCGCGAGCGAGGTCACCGAGCTGCCGATCGCGTCGCGGTCGGCGGCCAGGCCCGCCACGAGGTTGCGGGTGTTCACCACCATCTGGTCGAGGCCCTTCGCGTGGTCGTTGACGGTGGCGAGGACGGCGTTGAGGTTGTCGACCACCTTGCCGATCACCGCGTCCTTGTCGGCGATCGAGTTCGCCAGCGACGAGGTGCTGGCGACCAGGTCGCCCACCGTCTGGCCCTGCCCCTGGAAGACCTGGATGATCGAGTAGGCCAGCTGGTTGACGTCGTCGGGCTGCAGCGTCTGGAACAGCGGCCGGAAGCCGTTGAACAGTTGGGTGAGGTTGAGCGCGGGGCGCGTCTGGTCCACCGGGATCGTGGCGCCCTCCTTGAGCTTGGGGGCGCTCGGGTCGTCGCCCTGGCTCACGGCGAGGTACCGCTGGCCGACGAGGTTGCGGTACTTGAGGCTGACGACGCTGTCGGCGGGCAGCCCGCCGTCGCGGTCGACCGTGAAGCCGACCTCCGCCATGTCGTGGTCCACCACGTCGACGCTCGTCACCTGGCCCACCTTCACGCCGCCGATGCGGACGTCGTCGCCCACGTTGAGCGAGGTGGCGTCGGTGAACACCGCCTTGTAGCCGGGCCCGCTGCCGCCGCCGATGTTGGCGATCGACACCGCCAGCACGCCCGTCATGAGGACGGTGACGACGCCGAAGATCAGCAGCTTGACGATGGGCCCCGTGAGCCCGCGCAGTTGTCTCCTCACTTGAACTCCACCTCGTTGCCGCGCAGCGACGGAGCGCCGATGAGCGTGGTCCAGCCGGGGATCGACGCCGCATCCTCACCCGAGGCGGCCGCGTAGATCTGCGCCAGCTCCTGCTGCTCGGCGTCCGAGCCCG
>CAZDSL010000104.1:0-9006 GCA_964507655.1 uncultured Mycobacteriaceae bacterium
GGTGACGGGCATCGTGGCCGCGGCCCTGCTGCTGGCGGGCGGCGCGGTGCGGCTGCTGCGGCGCAGGCGCTGACGGCCCGGGAGCGGCTCAGCACCCCTGCCGCGGGCCGTGGCTCAACACCCCAGCCGCGGGCCGTGGCTCAGCCGGGCAGCCGCTCGGCCAGCACCTGCGCCAGGTGCCGGGCCGTCGCCCCCGCCCCGTGCGCGGCCTGGGTGCGGCAGCTGAAGCCGTCGGCGATCACCTCGGTGCCGGGCGCGGCGCCGCGGATCGCGGGCAGCAGGTTCTGCTCGCCCACCGCCATCGACACGTCGTAGTGCCCCTTCCCGAACCCGAAATCACCGGCCAGCCCGCAGCAGCCGGGTGCCATGGGCACGCGCCGGATGCCGGCCCGCTCCATCAGCGCGCGGTCGGCCGCGTCGCCCGTCTCGGCGTACTGGTGGCAGTGCGTCTGCACCACCGCGTCGGCGTCGACGGCCGGCGGCACCCAGCCGTCGGTGTGCTCCATCAGCTGCTCGGCGAAGGTGCGCACCTGCCCCGCCAGCCGGCGTGCGCGCGGGTCGTCGGGCAGCAGCCGGGTGATCTCGGCCCGCAGCGCCGCCGTGCAGCTGGGTTCGAGGCCGATGACGGGGGTGCCGGCGGCCAGGTGCGGGGCCAGCACGTCCAGGCTGCGGCGCACCGTGGCGCGCGCCAGCGGCAGCTGCCCGGTGCTCAGCGCCGTGAGCCCGCAGCACACCGGGCCGTCGGGCAGCACCACCTCGTAGCCGGCGTGCTCGAGCACCTTCGCCGCGGCCAGGCCCACGTCGGGGTCGAGATGGTTCGTGAACGTGTCGGGCCACAGCAGCACCCGCCCGCGCGGCGCCGGGCCGGTGGCGGGCCGGTCGCGCCACCGGCGGCGGAGGGTGACGGGCGCGAACCGGGGCAGGTCGCGCCGGGCGTCGATGCCCGCGGCCGCCTTGGCCAGCCGCCCCAGCACCCGATTGCCCGAGACGGCGCCCACCAGCCGCGGCGCCCGCGACGCCAGCCGCGACCACTGCGGCAGCCGCCCCAGCGCGTAGTGCACGCGCGGGCGCAGCCGGCCCTTGTAGTGCTGGTAGAGGAACTCGCTCTTGTAGGTGGCCATGTCGACGTTGACGGGGCAGTCGGACTTGCACGCCTTGCAGCTCAGGCACAGGTCGAGCGCGCCGAGCACCTCCTTGGAGCGCCAGCCGTCCTCGATGACGTCGCCCTGCATCATCTCGAACAGCAGCCGTGCCCGCCCGCGGGTGGAGTGCTTCTCGTCGTGCGTCACCTGGTAGCTGGGGCACATCGCCACGCCCGAGTCGACGCGGCACTTGCCGATGCCCAGGCACCGGCTGACGGCCTGGCGGAAGCTGCCGCGGTCGTCCGGGTAGGCGTAGTCCACCTCCCACTCGCGGGTGCCCAGCTCCAGCCAGCGCACGTCGGCGTCGGCCTTGCGGGGCTGCGCGATGATGCCCGGGTTGAGCAACCCGGCCGGGTCCCACAGCGCCTTGAACCGGGCGAACAGGTCGATCATCTCGGGGCTGAAGGCGTGCGCCAGCAACTCGGATCGGGCCTGCCCGTCACCGTGCTCGCCCGAGATCGACCCGCCGTGCCTGGCCACCACCTCGGCCGCCTGGTGCAGGAACTCGCCGTAGCGGTCGACGCCGGCGGGGGTGGACAGGTCGGCGTCGAGCCGGATGTGCAGGCAGCCCTCGCCGAAGTGGCCGTACGAGACGCCGTCGAGGCCGTGCTCGCCCAGCAGCGCGCGGAAGTCGGTGAGGTAGGCGGCCAGCCGCTCGGGCGGGACGGCGGCGTCCTCGAAGCCCGGATACGCGGCGTCGCCGGCGGCGGTGCGGGCGGCCAGGCCGGAGCCGTCGGCGCGCAGCGACCACACCACCTGCTGCTGCGCGGGGTCGTCGAGCACCACCGCGCGGCCGCCCGGGCCGCCCACCGGCATGCCCACGCCGCGCGCCAGCGCCTCGGCCACCGCGCGGGCCGCGGCACGCGACTCGCCGCCCGTCTCGACGAGAAGCCAGTCGGACGTGGGCGGCAGGGCGTCGGCCGCGGTGGCGCGGGCGCCGTGCAGCCGCACGCCCGCGAACAGGCGCCGGCCCATGCTCTCGACGGTGAGCGGCGAGTGCTCCAGGATGGCGGGCACGGCCTCGGCCGAGGCGATGTCGGAGTCGAAGCCCAGCACCAGCAGCGCCCGGTGCGCGGGCGGGCGCACCAGGTCGACGGTGGCCCGCAGCACCACCGCGCAGGTGCCCTCGGTGCCGACGAGCGCCCGGGCCAGGTTGCGGTGGTGCTCGGGCAGCAGCTCGTGCAGGCCGTAGCCGCTGACCTGGCGGGGGAACCGGCCCAGCTCGGTGCGCAGCCGCGCCAGGTTCTCGGTCGCCAGCTGCTCGAGGCCCCGGTGCAGGCGCCCGGCGGTGTCGTCGCGGGCGGCGGCCTCGGCCATCTGCCCGGCGGTGCGCGGGCCGGCCGTCATCCGGGTGCCGTCGGCCAGCAGCACGTCGAGCTCGCGGATGTTCTCACTGGTCTTGCCCCAGGCCACCGAGTGCGAGCCGCACGAGTTGTTGCCGATCATCCCGCCGACGGTGCAGCGCGAGAGGGTGGACGGGTCGGGCGCGAAGGCCAGCCCGTGCGGGGCGAGGGCGGCGCGCAGGTGCCCGCCGATCACGCCCGGCTCGACGACGGCGGTGGCGGCGTCGGGGTCGAGGGACAGGATGCGGCCGAAGTGCCGCGACGTGTCGAGCACTACGCCGGTGCCCAGGGCGTTGCCCGCGATGGACGTGCCTGCGCCGCGCATCGTCAGCGGCACGCCGTGCTCGCGGCAGACGCCCAGCACGGCCTCCACGTCGTCGGCGCTGCGCGGCAGCACCACGGCGGCGGGCACGTGCCGGTAGTTGGAGGCGTCGGCGCTGTAGAGGGCCAGCGACGCGGCGTCGTCGAGCACCTCGGCCGCCACCGCGCTGCGCAGTGCGGCGGCCAGGGCGCCGCCGTGCTCGGGGGCCTGCGGGCTCATCGGGACTCCTTCGCCGGGTGCTCGTGCGGCGTCAGCGCGCCTCGCCCGCGAGCCTAGTCCCGCGGCGGCGCACCGGGTTCCACGCCGCGCGCCCGGCGCCGCCCCCGGCGGCCCAGGCCCAGGCCGGCCGCGATGCCCACACCGGCACCCGCCAGCGCCGCCAGGCCGGGGGCCGCGGTGCGCTCGGTGACGCGCGGGCGGATCACCGCCGGCCCCGGCACGGGCACGGGCGCCATCGCCATGCTCTCGACGCTGGTGGCCGCGTACGCGGTGGCGAACAGGGTGATGCGGGCGGTGATGTAGGCGAAGACCATGATGCCGATGATGGGGCCGAAGGTGGCGCCCGCCGGGCCGTTGACCACCCGGGCCAGGAACAGCACCGCCACCCGCTTGAACACCTCGAACACGATGGCCGCCAGCAGCGCCCCCATCACGGCGCTGCGCAGCGCCACCCGCTCGCGCGGCAACCAGGCGATGACCCAGGTGAACAGCACCCACGACGCGGCGATGCCCGCGACCACCGACACCAGGGTGAGCAGCGCCCCGGCGCCCGGCATCGTGTCGAGGTGCAGCCACTCCAGGCAGCGGCGCCCCAGCGGGCCCGAGCCCAGCGCGGTGATGCCCAGCGTCACCACCAGGGCCAGGCCCAGCCCCACCAGCGCGCCCAGGTCGCTGAGCTTCATGGCGAGGAACTTCGGCCGCGGGCTGGTCATCTCCCACTGCTCGGTGAGCGCGGCGCGCAGATGCGACATCCAGCCCAGGCCCGCCCACAGGCCGGTGATCAGGCCGATCACGCCGACGGCGGCGCGCGAGTTGATGGCGTTGTCGACCAGGTCGCTGATGGTGTCGCCGGTGGAGCCGGGGAGGTTGTCGGCGATCTGCTGCTGCACGTCGTCGAGCAGCCCGGCATTGCCCGCCAGCACGTAGCCGGCCACGGAGAACCCCACCATGAGCAGCGGGAACAACGCCAGCACGGTGAAGTAGGTGACGGCGGCGGCGTAGTGGTCGCCGCGCTCCGACTTGTAGCGGACGGCCGCGCGCATCAGGTGGTCGAACCACGGCCACTGGGCGCGGCGGCGTTCCAGGAAGGAGGGCCCCTTCTCAGCGTCCTGCTCGTCGGCTCCCCCGCGGGCCATGCGGTTGCCTCCCTCCGGGGGCGGTCACTCCCCGGCCGCGAGGAACCCCACCCTGTCGTAGACGCGCTTCAAGGTGCCCGACGCTACCGCACGGGCCCGCTCCGCGCCGTGCGAGAGGATGCGGTCAAGCTCGGCCGGGTCGGCCAGGTAGCCCTCCACGGCCGAGCGCAGCGGCGTCACGAACTCGGTGAGCACGTCGGCCGTGTCGCCCTTGAGGTCGCCGTACCCCTTGCCCGCGAAGTGCCGCTCCAGCTCGGCCACCGAGCGGCCCGACAGCGCCGAGTTGATGGTGAGCAGGTTCGACACGCCGGGCTTGGCCGCGCGGTCGAAACGCACCTCGGCCTCGGTGTCGGTGACGGCCGACTTGATGCGCTTGGCCGAGACCTTCGGGTCGTCGAGCAGGTTGATGATGCCCTTGGGGTTCTCGCCCGACTTGCTCATCTTCTTGGTGGGCTCCTGCAGGTCGTAGACCTTGGCGAACTCCTCGATGATCATCGGCTCGGGCACGGCGAAGGTGCTGCCGAAGCGCGAGTTGAACCGCTGCGCCAGGTTGCGGGTGAGCTCCAGGTGCTGGCGCTGGTCCTCGCCCACCGGCACCAGGTCGGCGCGGTAGAGGAGGATGTCGGCGGCCATGAGCACGGGGTAGGTGAACAGGCCCACCCCCGCCGACTCGGTGCCCTGCCGGGCCGCCTTGTCCTTGAACTGCGTCATGCGGCCGGCCTCGCCGAAGCCCGTGATGCAGCTGAGCACCCAGGTGAGCTCGGCGTGCTCGGGCACGTGGCTCTGCACGAACAGCGTCGAGCGCGCGGGGTCGATGCCGATGGCCAGCAGCTGCGCCGCCGCGAGCCGGGTGCGCGCCCGCAGCTGCTTCGGCTCCTGCGGCACGGTGATGGCATGCAGGTCGGGGATGAAGTAGAAGGCGTCGTGATCGTCCTGCAGCGGCACCCACTGCCGCAGCGCGCCCAGGTAGTTGCCGAGGTGGAACGAGTCGGCGGTGGGCTGGATGCCCGAGAGCACGCGGGACTTTTCGGGGGTGGGAGCGGACTGATCTGCCATGACGTTCATATTCGCACGCGATGCCCGCGGCCCGGCCGCGGCCCCGCGGCGCAGCGGAGGCCCGGCCGGCCGATCCGGCGCGGCCGGTGACGATGCAGCGCGGCGGCCGGTGACGGCGGACCCGCCCACGGTGACGCCGATCACAGTACAATGGCGGGACCGTACCCGCAGGCCGCCCAGGGGGTCCGCATGCGCATCGCAGACGTTCTGCAATCCAAGGGGTCGGCGGTGCTCACCGTCGCCCCCGCCGTCACCGTCCGGGAGATCATCGCCGACATGGCCCGGCACAACGTCGGCGCGTTCGTGGTGGTGGACGCCGACCGCGTCCTCGGCATGATCTCCGAGCGCGACGTGATCCGCCGCCTGCACCAGTGCGGCGCGGGGGCGCTGGGCACGCCCGTCTCCGAGATCATGTCCACCACCGTGTACGCCTGCGCGCCGGAGGACACCGTCGACAGCCTCGCCGCCACCATGACCGAGCACCGCATCCGGCACCTGCCGGTGGTGGTGGACGGGTCGCTGCGCGGCATCGTCAGCATCGGCGACGTGGTCAAGAGCCGCATGGACGAGCTGGAGGCCGAGCGCGACCATCTCGAGTCCTACATCCACAACGGCTGACCGGCCGCGGCGTGGCCCCTACCCCAGCGCCACCGGCCGCCCGCCCACGTCGCGCCACCGCTCGAGCACGTCGTCGATGCTGTCCGCCTGCACGACCAGCAGCACGCGGAACTCCACCTCGGCGTCGGCGTAGTGCTCCTCGTAGAGGGTCATCGCGTCGACGAACCACTCGAGCTCGTCGGGCTCGTCCGACAGCAGCTCGGCGGCGTGCCGGATCACCACGGCGTACCCGTCGGCCTCGCCCACCAGCTCGTCGAGCTCGCGCATGCACTCGTCGAAGGCGTCCTTGTTGTTGCCGAAGTAGTCGGGGAACTCCAGCGCGGTGGAGAACTCCTCGAACACCGCGCCCACCGTGTGCATGTGCTCGGCCGACACGGTGGACACGGCGAAGCCCGCGTTCTCCAGCGCGACGATCACCTCGCCCGCCGCCGACGCCCCCGGCACCACCGCCGCCACGGTGGGCCCGCCGGCGGCCGTGAATTCCTCTATCCCGGTCATTGCGCCACACCCCTCAGCGTGGAAGCGGTCGTCAACGCATGCGCGTGAACGTCGAGTAGTGGTCACCGGTATACCAGGCCGAGCCGTCGTTTCCGGTCACAATGCGCTCAGCGTCCCTGCCGCTGTGCGGGTTCTTGGCGTTGACGTCCCACTCGCGGTAGCGGATGCGGACGCCCGAATCGTCGGTGCGGGGCAGCCGGCGCTCGTTGTTGCCGAAGCTCCGCCCGCCCTGCGTGCCGGGCGCGTTCGCCGCCTCGGGCCACTCGCCCGCGTCGATGAGCGCCAGCGTGCGCCAGGCCGCCTCGGGCACCCCCGGCACGTCCGGGTGCGCCGCGGTGTCCCGCGCCCCGTCCGCCGCGGCCGTGGCCCCGTCCGTCGCCGTGAATTCGCCGTACCCGCGCGGCAGCGACGTGTCGGCCGACGAGCCGCAGCCCGCCAGCAGCGCCGCCGTGAGCGCCAGCAGCGCCACCGCCAGCGCGAGCGCACGCCGCGGCAGCCGGCCCCCCGCCCTGGTCACCGCGCGTACACCACCGTGACGGGCGCGTGGTCGGACCAGCGCTGGTCGTAGCTCTCGGCGCGCTCCACCACCGCCGTGCGGGCGGCGGCGGCCAGCTCGGGGGTGGCCACCTGGTAGTCGATGCGCCAGCCCGCGTCGTTGTCGAAGGCCTTGCCGCGGTACGACCACCAGCTGTACGGGCCGTCCACATCGCCGTGCAGGGCCCGCACCACGTCCACCCAGCCGGAGCCGTCGGCGAACAGCGCGCCCATCCACTCGCGCTCGTGCGGCAGGAAGCCCGACGAGCGCTTGTTGCCCTTCCAATTCTTCAGGTCGCGCTCGGTGTGCGCGATGTTCCAGTCGCCGCACACCACCGCGTGCCGCCCGGCCGCCGCCGTGCGCGCCAGGTATCCGGCGAACGAGGCCATGAAGCGTTCCTTCTCCTCCTGCCGCGGCGTGTCCGTCTCGCCCGAGGGCAGGTAGAGGCTGGCCACGGTCACGTCGCCGAAGTCGGCCTCGATGTAGCGGCCCGCGCCCGCGAACTCCGGGTCGCCGAAGCCGATGCGGTGCGTGTCGGCGGGGGTGCGCGAGAGGACGGCGACGCCGTTGCGGCCCTTGGCCTCGGGCTCGGCCGAGACGACGTGCCAGCCGTCCTCGAGCGCCGGGGCGAGCGCGGCGTGCAGTTGCGCGTCGCTGGCGCGCACCTCCTGCAGGCAGACGACGTCGGCGCCGGTGCCGGCCAGCCAGCGGAGCAGGCCGTGCTCCTTCTTGACGGCGGCGCGCACGCCGTTGATGTTCACGGTGCTCACGGTGAGTTCGCTGTTCGACACGCAGTGAAGGCTAATGCACCGTCACCGGCGTGGCCTCGCCGTGCGCGGCCGCCCGCCCGTCGCGCGCATCGGTGCGCCGCTGCAGCGCCGCGCTCACCGCCAGGATCACCAGCCCGGCCAGCGCCAGGCCCGCGCCCACCGCGGCCGGCGCCGTGTAGCCCAGGCCCGCGGCGATCACCACGCCGCCCAGCCACGCCCCGCCGGCGTTGGCGACGTTGAGCGCCGAGTGGTTGAGCGCCGCGGCCAGGTTCTGCGCGTCGGCGGCCACATCCATCAGGCGCGTCTGCAGCGCCGGCACCATCGCCGCCCCGGAGGCGCCCACCAGGAACACGGCGGCGAGCGCGGTGACGGGGTTGTGCGCGGCCGCGACGAACAGCGCCATCACGACGGCGATGAGCGCGAGCATCGCGAACATCGACGGCATCAGGGCGCGGTCGGCCAGGCGCCCGCCGGCGAGATTGCCGGCCACCATGCCCAGGCCGTAGAGCGCCAGCGCCAGAGGGACCAGCGCCGACGGCAGGCCGGAGACGTCGGTGAGAGTGGTGGCGATGTAGGTGTACACGGCGAACATGCCGCCGAAGCCCACCATGCCCACGGCCAGCGTCAGCCACACCTGCGAGCGCCGCAGCGCGCCCAGCTCGGCGCGGGGGCTCGACGACGGGCCCGGCTCCATCGACGGCACGAAGCGCAGCAGCGCCGCCATCGTCGCCAGCCCGATCACGGCGACCAGGCCGAACGCGCTGCGCCACCCCAGGTGCTGCCCCATCGCCGACGCGAGCGGCACGCCCACCACGTTGGCCACCGACAGGCCCAGCATCACCGTGGCGACGGCCTTGGCACGCCGCCCCTGCCCGGCCAGGCGCGCGGCCACGAGCGACGCCACCCCGAAGTACGCGCCGTGCGGCAGCCCCGCGACGAACCGCGACGCGATGAGCACGTCCATGCTCGGCGCCAGCACCGTGGCGGCGTTGCCCACGGTGAACGCGGCCATCAGCGCCACCAGCAGGCGGCGGCGCTCCACGCGCGCGGTGAGCGCCGAGATCGTCGGGGCGCCCACCACCACGCCCAGCGCGTAGGCGGAGATGACGTGGCCGGCCGTCGGCTCGGACACCCCCATGCCCTGCGCGATCTGCGGCAGCAGCCCCATCGCCACGAACTCGGTGGTGCCGATGCCGAATCCGCCGAGTGCGAGCGCGATCATCGCCGGCCGTACGGGCACGCGGGCACCGCCTTCCTGCTCGTGGGGTCGCGGGGACGGTGGCGCACGCCGCGCGCCACCCCTGCGTCAACGGGCGCCGGGGGCGCGGCCATTCCGGCGGCGGCGGTGAGCTGCGCCACCACCGCTG
>CAZDSL010000105.1:0-8967 GCA_964507655.1 uncultured Mycobacteriaceae bacterium
CGGGCCCCTGCGGGCCCGCGGCGGCGCCGGTCAGGCCGTCTTCAGCCAGGCCTTGTCGAACAGCATGATGCCGTCCATGCTCGGCGTGACGCCCTGGACGGCGTCGTTGACGCCGATGAACGCGCGGCCGGCGCCCAGGGTGGCGAACGGCGCGTCGGTGTCCACCAGCTGCTGCACCTTCTGCAGCGCGTCCCGCTTGGCCGCCTCGTCGGGTGCCGCCTGCACCTGGGTGAGCAGGTCGTCCATCTGCGGGCTGGCGTACCCCAGCGCGTTGGCGCTCGAGCCGGAGTCGAGGTTGCCGAACAGCCGGATGAACGGCGCCTCGTCGAGCACGTTGAACGCGGCGTAGCCGATGTCGTAGTCGTGCGAGGCGTACATCTTCTTCACCAGGTCGCTGATCGAGCTGGAGAGGTCGAGCTGCACGGTGAAGCCGACGTTCTCCAGCATCGCCTGGAACGTGAGCGCGCTCTTCTGGGCGGCCGCCTCGTTCATTCCGGCATAGTGCAGCACACCGTCGAAGCCGGCGGCCTTCGCCTGCTCCAGCAGCGTGCGGGCCTTGTCGGGGTCGAAGCGGGTGGCGTCGTCGCCGTCGTTCCACACCGACGACGCGGGGAACATCGCGGTGCTGGGCGCGCCGAACCCGCCGCTGACGCGCGTGTTGAAGACCTCGGGGTCGACGGCCGCCACGATGGCCTGGCGCACCAGGCGGTCGGCGCCGGCCCTGCCCTCGCGCGAGTTGATCAGCAGCACGCTCGACATGTTCGCCGCGTACGACCAGCCGCTCATCCCGTCGGCGATGGCGCCGTGCACCACGTCGAGGTTGCGGATGTAGCCCATCTGCACGCCGCCGGTCTTGACCGCGTCCACCTTGCCCTGCTCCTGGACGATGGCGGGGAAGTGCAGCTCGGCGAGGTGCGGCGTGCCGCCCCAGTAGTCGGGGCGGGCCTTGAGGGCCAGGTCGTCGTTGGGCCGGAACTCGGCCACCGTGAACGGGCCGGCGCCGACGGGCGTGAACTGGCCGGAGGCCATCGACGAGGGCGCCACGATCATGCCGGGGCCGGTGGTGAGCATCGCCGGGAATTCCGACCACGGGCGGGTGAGCGTGTACACCACGGTGTGCGGGTCCTTCGCCACGGTGGACTGCACGCTCTCCTGCCAGATCTGCGCGTGCGTGCCGCGCTTCTCCAGGTAGTGGTTGATGCTCCACACCACGGCGTCGGCGTCCACGGGGGTGCCGTCGCTGAAGGTGGCGCCGTCGCGCAGCGTCAGCGTCCACACGGTGTTGTCGGCGTTGGGCTCGAGCGAGGCCGCCAGCTGCGGCTCGTACCGGTCGGCCTCGGCGTCGTAGCGCATGAGCACGTCGTAGATGGCCGCCATCTCGGTGCCGCCGGTGGCGCCGCCGTCCTGCCGGTTGGCGGGGTCGAGGCTGGTCACCGAGCTGTAGGTGGCGTACGAGAGGCTGCCGCCGTCCACCGCGCCGTCGGTGCTGTCGTGCGCGGCGCCGACCCATCCGGTGGCGACGGCATCGGAATCGACGGTGCCGCCGGACTGGTCTGCGGCCGTGGACGAGCAGCCGGCGACGAGCAGCCCGCCGGCGGCGAGCACGGCGGCGAGGCGGGCGAGGCCGCCGCCGGGGCGGTGACGCGCAATGCGCATGTGCAACTCCTTGAATCACGAGGGGCGGGGGCGCCGCGGCGCACGGCGTGCGCGTGTGTGAGCCGGGTCACCGGCAACCTATACGATGGCGCCGCAGCGATGGTGCGAAGCCTCCCGCACCGCGGATGCCTCCGTGGGGCGCGGCGCTGCGGCGGGCCGGCTGAGTGCACCGTCTCGGCCAGTGGGACGGCCGCCGATTCAACGTGGTTGACGTCACAAGATATGGGGCACCAAGCAGCGGTCACACGTGTGTCCTCGCCGTCGGGCGGCCCTTCGCGGCCCCCGCGCGACACGGTGCGGCCCCCCGCCCCGGGCGCCCCGACCGGGGGCGGGTCACCGGGCGGACCAGGAACGGAAAGGAGGCGACAACGACGATGACACGAGTCGTGATCAACAAGATCGTCGAGCTCGTCGTGGTGTTGTTCGTCGTCAGTATCGGCACATTCTCGCTTGTGCAGCTGATCCCCGGCGACCCCGCCGTGGCGGCTCTGGGCGAGGGGCACACGCCCGCCGAATACGCGGCGGCGCGGCAGGAGATGGGCCTCAACGACCCGTTCTTCACGCGCTACTGGCACTGGCTCTCAGGCGTCTTCCACGGCGATTTCGGCACGTCCCTCCTGCCGCCCAACAGCACGGTCTCGTCGCAGATCTCGGCGGCGCTTCCGGTGAGCGTGCAGCTCGCGCTCATGGGCCTGATCATCGCGCTCGTGGTGGCGGTGCCGGTGGCGATGTGGTCGGCGCGTCACGAGGGCGGCTGGATCGACCGCGCCATCAGCGCGTGCACGTTCGGCGTGCTCTCGATCCCCAGCTTCCTCTCCGGCATGCTGCTGATCATCGTGTTCGTGAACTACCTCGGCTGGTTCCCCCGCTCGCAGTGGGTGCGGGTCTCCGACGGCCTGGGCGAGAACCTCTACCACGCGATCCTGCCGGCCATCACGATCAGCCTGCTCGAGATGGCGATGTTCACCCGCATCCTGCGCAGCGACCTGATCTCCACGCTGCGCGAGAACTTCATCCTGGTGGCCAAGGCCAAGGGCATGTCGAACTTCCGGCTGCTCGTGAGCGACGCGCTGCGGCCGTCGTCGTTCTCGCTGATCACGATGCTCGGCATCTCGATCGGCTCGATGATCGGCAGCACCGTCATCGTCGAGGTCCTGTTCTCGCTGCCCGGCATGGGCTCGCTCATCGTCCGCCACGCCCAGCAGGGCGACATGCCCATGGTGCAGGGCGCGGTCCTGGTGATCGCCGCGATCTACGTGGTCATCAACGGCATCATCGACATCTCTTACGGATACCTCGACCCGAGGAGCCGACGCGCAAATGTCTGACATTCTCATCGACGCCCCGTCCCTCGGCGGCCCGCAGGGGCCCCTGGGCACGGATCCCGCCTCCCCCGTCCCCGACCCGGAGGATTCCGGCGAGCGCAAGCGCCTCTACAAGGTGGGCGGCGTGCTGCTGGTCATCGGCATCGCGGCGCTCGTGTTCGGGCTCGTCGCCTCCGGCGTGGTCATGGGCGCCCGCGTCCCCGTGGCGATCGTCGGCCTCATCGGCATCTACATGGGCCTGCGCCGCATCGGCCTGGCCCGCTTCGGCGGCGACTTCGACCTGACCTTCGTGCTCTCGGCCGCGTGGCTGGTGCTGCTGGTGGTGTGCGCGATCATCGCGCCGATCCTGCCGCTGGGCGAATACAAGGACACCACCAAGACCCTGGGCGCCAAGGGCTACCAGCCGCCGAGCCTGTTCTCCGACCACCCGCTGGGCACCAACAACTTCGGTCTCGACCTGCTCTCGCGCTGCATCTACGGCGCGCGCGCCTCGCTGATCGTGGCCGTGGCGGCCGTGGTGATCGGCATCGTCATCGGCGGCGCCATCGGCATCCTCGCCGGCTACTTCCGCGGCAAGACCGACGCGGTCATCGGCGTGCTCACCAACTCGCTGCTGGCCGTGCCCGCCCTGATCCTGCTCATCGCGCTGGCCTCGGTGCTCAGCCCCAACCTGCGCAACATCTCGCTGGCCCTGGCGCTGCTCGCCATCCCCAGCATGATCCGCATCGCCAGGGCCAACACCATCGCCTTCGCGTCACGCGAGTTCGTGCTGGCCGCCCGCGCCATGGGCGCCACCCGCTGGCGCGTGATGGTGCGCGAGCTCGCCCCCAACGTGGCGATGCCGCTGCTGTCGCTGGGCATGGTGATGATCTCGGTGATGATCGTCGCCGAGGCCTCGCTGAGCTTCCTGGGCCTGGGCATCAAGCCGCCCAACCCCACCTGGGGCAACATGATCTCGGAGGGGCAGGGCGGCGTGTTCGAGCAGCACCCGTTCATCGTCCTCGTGCCCGGCGTGTTCCTGTTCCTCACCGTGTTCGGGTTCAACATCGTCGGCGAGAAGGCGCAGAAGGCGACGGCCGGCCGCGCCGGGGTGAAGCTGTGAGGACCCCGCCGCGCACCCCCGTCCCCGTCCACCCGTCATCGCCCGCCCCGCGCGGGCAGGGAGGCCTCCGATGAGCATCAACCCCGTGAAGACGGACGATCCGGCGCCCGGCGTGGCGCACGGCTCGCACGCCGCGCAGCCCGAAGGCGGCCCGCTGCTCACCGTCGACAACGTCTCGACCCGGTTCCGCACCAAGCGCGGATGGCTCAACGCCGTCGACGGCGTCTCGCTGACCCTCGACGCGGGCGAGACGCTGGGCCTGGTGGGCGAGTCGGGCTCGGGCAAGTCGGTGCTGGGCAAGACCATCATGGGCCTGATCTCGGCCGACACGGCCACCAAGATCACCGGCGAGATCCGGTTCGAGGGCCACGACATGCAGGCGCTCACCCGCAAGCAGCAGCGGGCGCTGTGGGGCGACGACATCGCCATGGTCTTCCAGGACCCGATGACGGCGCTCAACCCGCTCAAGCACATCGGCACGCACCTGACCGAGACGATCCGCGTGCACATGGGCCTGGACAAGAAGCAGGCGCGCGAGCGGGCCATCGAGCTGCTGCGCAAGGTGCGCATCCCCGAGCCGAACCGCCGCATCGACCAGTACCCGCACGAGCTGTCGGGCGGCATGCGCCAGCGCGTCGTCATCGCCATCGCGCTGGCCTGCGACCCCACGCTGGTCATCGCCGACGAGCCCACCACGGCACTCGACGTGACGGTGCAGAAGCAGATCCTCGACCTGCTCGACGACCTGCGCCACGACACGGGCATGGCGACGATCCTCGTCAGCCACGACCTGGGCGTGGTGGCCGGCCAGACCGACCGCGTGGCCGTGATGTACGCAGGGCGGGTGGTGGAGACGGCGCCCACCAAGCAGCTCTTCCACGCCCCCCGGCACCCGTACACGACGGCGCTGCTCGCGGCCATCCCCAGCCTGGAGGACCCGCCGCACACGCCGCTCGAGTCGATCGACGGCGGGCTGCCCGACATGACCAAGCCCATCCCCGGGTGCGCGTTCGCCGACCGCTGCCGGTTCGCGCAGGAGCGCTGCCTCACCGAGGCGCCCGTCCTGCGCGCGGCACCGGCCGACGAGGGCGGCGTCCCCGACGATCCGGCGCACCCGCACCAGGTGGCGTGCCACTTCCCGGTCGGCACCCCCGAGGGCGACGCGGCCCTGGCCGCCAACGAGAAGGCCGGCCGCACCGCGGCCGGGCGCGAGCTGAAGCTGGAGGCCGTCTGATGGCGGGAACGGGCAAGGCGCACCTGCGCACCGACGACAAGCCGATGCTCAGCGTCGAAGACCTGGTCGTCGAGTTCGATGCCGGCAAGCAGAAGGTGCACGCCGTGTCGGGCATCAGCTTCGACCTCCTGCCGGGCGAGACGCTGGGCGTGGTGGGCGAATCGGGCTGCGGCAAGTCGACGGCCGGCCGCGCCGTGCTGCAGCTGCCCAGCCCCACCAGCGGCAGCGTCACGCTCGACGGGTACGAGCTGCAGAAGTTCAGCCCCAAGGCGCTGCGGCAGTTCCGCAACCACATGCAGATGATCATGCAGGACCCGGTGTCGTCGCTGAACCCGCGGCGCAAGGTCAAGCACCTGATCACCGAGGGGCTGCAGATCTGGGGCGTGCGCGACAAGAAGCGGCTGGAGTCGCTGGGGCGCGAGATGCTCAGCAACGTGGGCCTGGACCCCGACGCCGTGTGGGACCGCACCCCCGGCGAGCTGTCCGGCGGCCAGTGCCAGCGCGTGTGCATCGGCCGGGCGCTGATGCTCAAGCCGAAGATGCTCATCTGCGACGAGCCGGTGTCGAGCCTCGACGTGTCGGTGCAGGCGCAGATCCTCAACCTGCTCGAGGACCTCAAGGACGAGTTCGAGCTGACGATGATGTTCATCGCGCACAACATCGCGGTGGTCAAGAGCATCAGCGACCGCATGATGGTGCTCTACCTGGGCAAGGTGTGCGAGATCGCGCCCAGCGACGGCATCGAGAACTCGGCCAAGCACCCGTACACGCGGCTGCTCATCGCGTCGATCCCCGACCCGGAGCGCGACCGCGACGCCGACGACACGCTCGACGAGCTCGAGGGCGACATGCCCTCGCCGCTCAACCCGCCCAGCGGCTGCCGGTTCCACACCCGCTGCCCGCTGGCCACCGAGCGGTGCAGCGTGGAGGAGCCGCAGATGCGCGAGATCGGCGAGAACCACTACGTGGCCTGCCACAACGTGTAGCGGCCTGCCGCAACGTGTAGGCGGTGCGAGCGCACGTCCGCTCAGGGCGCGTGGCCTCCGGGACTGTTCACCCGGGGTTCACGCGCCCTGATCGTCGTGTTGGGGCCGGCCCGCTTCCGATCCGAGCGCCGATTGCCATTCCGCGCACGTGACTGCGTGCGCGACAGGGGATCAGGTGCTCGGATCGGGAGCCGGCCGGCTACTCCGCGCCCATGGCGGGGAAGCCGGCCTCGGCCCACTCGTCGACGCGGCGGGCGCTCTCGGCCTCGCTGATGTCCTCCACCCGCGTCATCACCGACCAGCGCAGGCCGAACGGGTCGAGCAGCGAGCAGAAGCGGTCGCCCGAGACGAAGTCGACGGCCGGCTCGCGCACGGTGGCGCCGCGGGCGACGGCGCGTTCGACGACGGCGTCGACGTCCGGGGTGTACAGCATCATCGAGTGGCTGACGGTGTCGGCGCCGGTGTCCTCCGGCCGCGCGTCGGCGACCAGACCGAACTCCGGGTTCGGGTCGCCCAGCTGCAGGCGGCCGAGGCCGAAGTCGAGCTCGGCGTGGGCGACGAGGTCGGTGCCGTCGGGTCCGGTCGCCCCGACGCGGCTGATCTCGCGCGCCCCGAACGCCGCCACGTAGAAGTCGATGGCCTCGGCGCATCGCGGGACGACGAGGAACGGGGTGAGCGAGGTGTAGCCGTGCGGCCGGCCCGCAGTGGTGTATTCGCCGTCGGCGGCACGGGATGCGGTGGGGGTGGTCCGGGTGTGATACATTGCGGTGCTCATGGCCTCACGCTAGGAGGGCCGCGGGGGCGGGTCTTGAACTTTCGCGACAGGCCCGGCGGGCGCGCCGTCGGATAGCGTGGCGCTGTGGACAGCGAGCCCAGCCCCGGCGAGCCCGACCCCGGCGATCCCAGCCCCGGCGCCGGCGGCCCCCGCCCGGACGCAGGGGAGTCCCGTCCTGCTGAGCCGCAGAGCAAGGGCGCGGTGCTGCCGGATCAGCGCGTGACGTTCCACCGCCTGCCGGTGCCGGGCGACGTGGCGGCGCTGGCGCGGCACGTGTGGATCCCCCGGTGGGACCTGCCCGCGGGCGAGACGGTGCGCCAGCCGGTGCTCGAGTATCCCGGCACCAACGTCGTCATCGAGCCCGGCGCCGCCGCGCTGTACGGGCCGCAGCGCGGGCTGTCCAGCCGCGAGCTGCGCGGGTGCTCCTGGGCCGTCGGCGTGCTGCTGCGCCCCGCGGCCGGCACGGTGCTCACCGGCAGGCCGATGAGCGGCATCGCCGGGGCCTCGGTGCCGGTGCCCGGCGGCGCGCGTGTGGTGCCCGCGGTGCGCGAGGCGATGGCCGGCGCCGGTGGACACGCGGCCGATGGCGGGGCGGGCGACCGCGCGCACGTGGCCGACGACGCCGCGCTTCAGGCGCTGGTGGGCTGGCTGCGCGGGTTCGAGGTGGACGAGGAGGGCCTGCTCGTCAACGCGGTGGTCGACGAGATCGAGGGCGACCCGAAGCTGACACGCGTCGCCGACGTGGCCGCGCGCTTCGACCTCGACGAGCGCCGCCTCCAGCGGCTGTGCCACCGGCGCATCGGCTACCCGCCCAAGTGGCTGATCGCGCGGCGCCGGCTGCAGGAGGCGGCCTACGCGCTGCGGAATGACCCGGAGGTCCGGCTGGCCGACCTGGCCTTCGAGCTCGGCTACAGCGACCAGGCGCACTTCGCGCGCGACTTCGCCGCCGTCATCGGCATGCCGCCCGGGGCGTTCCGGGCGCGCGCCGCCACGTGAGCGTCCGGCGCTGCCATCGATCCGAGCACCGTCTCTCCTTCCGCGCACGTGATCGCGTGCGCGGAGGGGGATCAGGTGCGCGGATCAGGGGCAGTCGGTCGCCTGCCCGGCCGCGTCACTCCAGCAGCCGGCCCCGCAGCGCGGCCAGGTCGGCGTCGGTGAGCCCGAGGCCCTGCCGCAGGTAGCCGTCCATCCCGCCGTACACGCGGTCGGCGGCGGCGAAGGAGGCGTCGAGCCAGCCGGGCTCGACCTGGTTGACGAAGGTGCTGCCGGCGGCGTCGAGCAGCGGGGCGGCCGGGCCGGCCATGCCGTCGCCGATGAGCTCGTTGCTGGCGAGGTAGTCGTCGTACACGGTGCCGCGGTCGACGCCCACGGCGGTGAGCAGCACCGCGGCCAGCCAGCCGGTGCGGTCCTTGCCGGCGCTGCAGTGGAAGAGGGTGGCGCCCTCGCCGTAGGCGATGTCGAGCACCGACTGCCGGAACGCCTCGCGGGCGCCCGCGTCGGTGACGAACATGTCGTACAGGCGCGGCATGTCCACCAGCGCGGGCAGCTTCGCCGGGTCGGGGCCCACCACGTCGTGCCACACCTCGCGCGCCCCGGCGGGGATGACGTCCTTCTGCAGCGAGCGCTCGAGCCCGGTGCGCAGGTCGATCACCGTGCGCAGCCCCATGCCCTGCAGGGCGGCGGCGTCGGCGGGCGAGAGCTTCGTGAGGGCGCCGGAGCGCAAGGCCACGCCCGGGCGCACGGTGCGGCCGTCGACGGTGACGTAGCCGCCCAGGTCGCGCGCGTTGGGCAGGCCGGCCAGGTGCAGGGAGTGGGCGAGGGGATCGACGCCGGCGGCGGCCGGGGTGCGCAGCGCGGCGAGGGCCGCCGCGGCCGGCGCCGTGGCGGCC
>CAZDSL010000106.1:0-358 GCA_964507655.1 uncultured Mycobacteriaceae bacterium
CCCTCGCCGACATCGTCCCCGCCGGCGACCTCGTCGGCACGATCGCCGCGCCGCCCGCGGCGGCGGCGACCGCCGCGCCGCCCACCGGGGCGCGCGGCGCCGTCACCCTCGCCATCGCGGCGCCCGTCGTGCTGGTGCCGCCGGCGCCCGACGCCCGCTCGGCCCGGGGCCGCATCCTCCTGGTGGCGCTGCCCGCGCGGGAGGCCGGGGTGGTGGCCTCGGCGTCCATGACACGGGCCCTCACGGTGACCATGCATTGACGCCCGCAGGCGTGGGGGCCGGGCACGCCCCCACGGGGTGGCGGGCCCGCCCGGCGGGGGTTACACCGGGGTGTGGGGGGGCGTTGGGCGGCCACCCA